>CP060232.1:0-300000 GCA_023898645.1 Candidatus Nomurabacteria bacterium
CTGTACTTATGTTCAAATTTCTGGTAAAATATACACGAAAGTGACCTCTGATGAAAACACCTTTGGATGTTAATGCCAGGGTGGGCGAAATGGCTGACCCGAATAGCAAAAGACGGGAGGGCTTACGACGTGCCCAAAAACAGGCTGAAATAGACGCTACATCAAACCAAGATACACATAATAGATCGTCTAGTTTTTCGACCAGCTCACTAAAAGATCTTGAAGAAACCGGTAGTAAAACCACATCTCAAAGCAATCAATCGTCAGTACGATACCGACCACAATCTAATCGCACTAGAGGGGCGTCTAAATACTTACAGCGGCTTACAAAAATAAAACTACAAGGTAAAAGCTCTATGGCGGCTGTCATTATGGCGGTATTTCTAGGTGGTGGATTTTTGACTATATTATTTTCGCCTAGCTTAGCGATTGTCGAGATGAAGGAAGTGCTTACTCAAGCACTTAACGACCAGCTACATGCCGTTGATTCACGCTCGACGTCGCTTTTTAAGGCAACAATGAAAGGTCCGGCTTCATGCGGAATGGTTGCTGTATGTAAAAAGTTTTCAACCATGTCGACGAACGAAGTAAAAGAATTTGAAAAAAATAAGAGCGGTATAAAAATCGACAGAGAAATGATTGATGCCGAAAATGGAAAGGTAACAAAGGTCACCTTTACAAACGAAACGGGGAAGGTAACATCGATCACGAGTGATGTGGAATTACAAAATTCTCTTAAGAATAATGTCGAATTTAAAGCCGCTTGGACAAAGGGATTTAATCCACAATATAAAAGCTTGTCCGATCCGCTGGTTAAAAAAGTCCTCTACAAGCTAAAGGCGACAAAGAATGAAGATATAAGTGGTAAGAACGACGAGGAGCGCCAGAAAAAACTCAACCAAGCGGCTGGTGGTGTTGAAAATACCGGCGCCAAAACAATTACCGAAGTAACAGACAAAAACGGTAACAAGACATACATCGATGAAAACGGTAATCCGATCGATCCGAGTAAGGTCGACTCCGCCAGTGCGATGGAAAAACGCATCGAAGGGTACGTGTCACATGGCGGTACGGCAGGTGTGTTAAAGAATGCCACCGTCGGAGCAGTCGCAGTAGATGGAGCTGCAGACACCGCTTGTACGCTCTTTAACGGCATTAGGCACGTATCAGCATTAGCGAAGGATATTAAGAAAGCTCAGATAGCACGTTATGCGCTCGCGCTCGTACTAACACCCGCCGATCGTATAAAGGCTGGTGATGCGACCGAAGCTGAAACGAATTTCGTCGGCAATACCCTCATGGCGAGCACACCATCTTCACAAGTGCTCGATGAATCGAAATTATCAAAAACTGCAATCGGCAAACCACCGACAATTGCGAGTACAGACATCGGTAGTGCGTTCGATTCAAAAGGTTACAAATTAGCATCCGGAGAATCAATTGGCAAACTCACAGCTAACGATGCGCGCTTTGCGCTTGGCGGGGGCGGATCACCGGCAATTCTCGACACCGTTACAAGAGATATCTCTAAAGTTGTTAATGGCGGCAATTCAGACCCGAAGGCTCTGAGTAAAAAATGTAGTTACATACAAAGCTGGTTTGTGCGCGGAGGTGCGCTAGCTGCTGGAATTGTAACTGGCGCAGCGACTCTTGGAATATCGACGCTCGTCATTGGCGGTGCGTCGTTCGCACTACAACTCGCAGCTCCGTTAATCGAATCAGCTCTTGGTGACATGATTGCTGGCGACGTCGTGAAAGATATATCCGGCTACGACAGTGGTAATGCAGTTTACGCCGGTAGCGCCGGCATGCTTGGTGACATAGCTGAAAATAGAGGCATGGCTCCAGTTACCACTCAAGGTGGCGCTGATTACCTAGCTGAAAACCGTCAAACCACTGCGCAATATGCGTCACTTAGCCGCTACATGGCGCGCACGACGCCATTTGACATCAGTAACCGATATTCATTCCTAGGCTCTATCGTTTCAACCCTGATACCAATTGCAGAACAGTCAAAATCTAGCGCCAGTATGGCGATGATGAATATTGCTGCGCTCATACCAAATTCGTTTGCTAGCATCTACCAACCAGCAGCCGGAGCACTGTCGAGTAATTATTTTGGTCAATGTAACGATATGACATATCAATCACTTGGCATAGATGCGGGGCCATTCTGCGAAGTTCGCCACTGGATGAGCAATAAAGAACTTGCTATAGATCCCGTTCAAAATGCCATCTGGATGGCAAATAGTGGCAACATCGACCCGTCGAGTGAAACAGGTGACGCAAAGGACAATGGCCAAGACTGGAACTACGTTAAATTCCTTGATCAATGTGCGCATCGCACCGCCGGATGGGGTGAACCTCAGGACGAAAACGGTGGTGGCGATGGAAGTAATTGCCTCAACCCTAAGTACCAGGACATGAATGAACATTTCCGCGTTTACACAATGGATCAATCACTAAAGACATCTATGGATACCGTAGATCAAACCCAATCAAATCTACCTGGTACTACTGGCTTCGCTGACGGGCAAACTACTTCGGTCAGTTCCGACGGCTGGGCGTATCCGACAGCAAAAGACGACACCATAACATTCGGCTATCAGCCTGGTCATGAAGGAGTAAATATAGCTGATAAAAATTCTACGGCGACAATCGGTCAACCGATTTTTGCAGTTTACGACGGAAGGGTTGTAGCCGCCGGACCATCCCTAAACTACGGTAATTGGATCGTGCTCGAACATCAGGTAAAAAATCAGACGATGTCGACCGTCTATGCTTACATGAATAATGATGGTGTGCTTGTACGCGCAGGCGACACGGTGAAAGCAGGGCAAGAAATTGGCCGCATAGGCACTAATGGTAGCGGGAATAGACCGTATCTATACTTTGAACTATGGCAGGGGCAAGCACTTAATAATGGTACACGTGTTGATCCGACAGAAATACTCAACAAGGCGCAAGGAGCAAAAAATGCTTAGACGTCTACTCGCACTCGTTCTAACTGTCGTAATTATATCGAACCAGCTATGTGACGTCGCAAGGGCAGCTTCAACATATGATCAACAATTTTATTCGGGCAACGACATATTGTTTTACGACCCGCGCTGCAGTAGCGGCCAGGCAACTGGTTACGTAACACTAAATGGTAAAGATAATCTGGAAAAAATACTTACATTCTTCATGCAACACGGGCTAACATTGGCGCAAGCTAGTGGCATCGCCGGTAACTTCATGGCGGAGTCCGGCCTTGACCCAACTATCATCCAAGGAGGAGGTCATGCACAGTCAGGAAGTGGCTACTCGCCAGTGTCCGGCGTAGGCTTCGGACTTGCTCAATGGACATCCGGCGGGCGTCAAACGGGACTCGTCCAAGAAACTCAACAGCTCGGCGTAGACGTCACTGACCTAGGGGGGCAACTGTCTTACGCGTGGAAAGAATTGTCCGTAAACTACCCGAACACATTAGTTGCACTCAAAGCCACAGATAATCCTGTTGATGCCGCGGTTACCGTTCATGACGGATATGAAAGTTCGGCCGACTCTCGTGCAGCCGTCGTGAATAATCGCGGTGGCAACGCGCAAAAATTTTATAACATGTATAGCGATGCACCAGCCCTCGCCGGTTCGACAAGCGATGTTAAATCACTTAGTAATGTATCTTCCAACGGCTCGTCGAGTACGACTAGCGGCGCTTGTGTTTCACCCGGCTTTGGTAATGGCGACATTCAAAACATGGTCAAGCAGTACGCTTGGTCGCAATACATCAGCTACAGTTCAAACTTATTACCCGAAACAGGCGGAAGAACCGTCTTTGCATCTGATCAAACACCAGCCTATGCCGCAGCTGTAGTGAAGGCACACAGCGAAGATCGCTACACTGGCGGTATATCAGTTATTGGCGATGACTGTGGTGGCTTCGTCAGTATACTTATGTACGACAGTGGCTTCGACAAAGGCTACAACTCAGGTGACAGAGGAGGTCCAACAACAGCTCAAGAGGCATGGTTAAGACAGAACTGGCAGCAGATAAGTTCAACCGATGCGACTGATCGTCAGCCTGGTGACGTCGCGATTAATAACGATCATACTTACGTCTACGTCGGCAATATACCAGGTTTCGGCAGTCAAATCGCATCAGCATCGGTATCTGGACCTGTACGAGCACCAATGGCCGGTCAGGAGTCTGTTGCTGATTCGTCGTTCCGTTGGTATCGTAAAAAAGCAAACTTAACACCGGCTAATTTATAAATTATGTATTACGATTTCATTCATCAGCACAAACAGCAATTTAAAATAGCTGGTATCGCATTTATAGTGCTCGTAGTATGGTGGGGGATTGCAACATTCGTCGACCAAAATGGCAAGATTCCGGTTGTCGTATCGGTCGTACCTAGTGATGCGACTGTCACGTTTAACGGCAAAAGTGAAGGAAATGGCACACACTATTTACCAGCTGGGTCATATGAAGTGACTGTTCGTAAAGATGGGTTTAAAACTGAAACGGAACAGGTGATAGTTACTGGTAAAAAACAACAAAATGTCGTCGCTGCATCGCTTACCGCCGAGAGTACTGATGCGAAAAAGTGGGCAAAAGAACATTCTGATGATTATGCAAAAAATCAAGCATATGGCGCCATCGAAGCTAATAGTAACGGAAGTTATTTTACCGCTAAAAACCCAATCACAACCAAGCTGCCCTATAATGACCCGTACTTCACGATTGGCTATATCGTCAACAAAGACCAGTCTATTACTTTGACCGTAGTAACACCGTCACCACGTTACCGATTCTACGCCGTGCAACAAATCCGCGATCTCGGCTATGATCCGACTGATTTCAAAATTATGTTCAAGGATTTTCATAATCCGCTGGAGCAGAAATGAACGAACAAATAAAATTAACGCTAATTATTATCGTATCCGTGATTGTCGGTGTCGGCGCCTTTACTTACGGCGCACTAACAGCAAACCCCGATCAAAAACAGACCTCAGTAGTCGCATCTACACCTAAGCCAGCAAAGATCGATTTGACGAAACAGCTACAAACCGAGCGCTCAACAATAATTGGCGTACTAACAAGTGCATACCCGAAAATCAGCTCCGATTATACAATTGCCGACGGCAAGCTTTATAACAAAGGGGAGTGGTACGGCACCACGTTAACATACCACGGAAAAGACACCTTAAGTCGCGACACACTCCGCGTACTCATGCAAAAAAAGCAGGGTCTATGGATACTACGAACAACTCCGCCACGCCTACTACTTTCGACTGTTGAATTCCCAGATGTGCCAAAATCCATACTCACCGCAATCAACCAACCTGTTAGCTTGCCAGCTGGTAGCGAAAACTAGCGAAGACGAATAACCCTAGCATCGCCAACGACACTTGGTGGATTCGTACTCGTCATAATAATCTGATGATTCTGAAATTTCGTCGCTAAATGCGCTTGGCGCTTGTCGTCCAACTCGCTCAGTACGTCGTCGAGTAGTACAACCGGTGGTAGGCCAGTTACCTCCTGTAATATATCGACTTCTAGGAACTTTAGAGCCAGTATAATCGTACGAACCTCACCGCGCGACGCCGAACTAACGGCAGGCGTGTCATTGAAACGAAAAAGCACGTCATGCCTATGAGGACCCACCGACGTAAACCCAAGCAACTGATCACGTTCCATACAAGACTCTAATTCAGTAAGTAATTTCTGCTCAGTATTGTCGATAAGTGTATGCGAGTAATGCAACGTTGCTACATCACGCGTCTGCGCAATTGTCTTATACGTCGAACCGAGTCCGGCATTTAGTCGCTCAATCAATCGCACGCGCACGTCGATCATCTGAGCGCCATATTTCGCAAGGCTAACGTTCCACGCAAACAACGTGTCGCCGCTAGCACCACTTTTGAGAAGCTTATTGCGCTGAGCAAGTGATCGCTCATAACGACGAACGACTTTACTGTAATCGGGTATTAGCTGCGCTGCAAAACGATCGATAAATTGACGGCGCCTGGTTGGCGACCCGTGTAAAAGTCGTAGATCGTCCGGCTCAAACAATACCACTGGGTAACGAGACGCAGCCGGCAGGCGAATACTCGATTTATCATCAATAATAAACTGCTTTTTCTTAGGTGCTTCCGGTTGATACTTCACTGTCCGTGTCTGATCGTCAAACTGTATATCAATCCGCCACCACTCTGCATCACGACGCAACAGCTCTTGGTCGCTACCTTTAAACGAATGACCAGAGAGCGCCATAGTGACCGCTTCGATAAGTGTCGTCTTGCCACTGCCATTCGGTCCAGTTACAACCGTCACGGCATGCGAAAACGTACGCGAAAATTTTCGATGAGAGCGAAAGTTTTCAACGGTCAGCGACCTAATAATCACAGTCGAAAAATCCTAGCTCTTTAACGGCATAATAATATGCTGATAATCAGCCTCTTTTTCATCAGCAGCCGAAAGGACGCAAGGGGAAAGCTTGCCACTAAATCGGAAAACAACCTTGTTGGCATCTACGACACCAAGCGCCTCTGTAAGATAACGAGAATTAAGTGTCACTTGACCGTCAGCACTCACTTCGGCAGCTGTTTCGGATGTATTTTCACCAAGTTCACTAGCGACAGAGTGGAGTGATAATCGATCTTTTTCCTCATCTGCTGTTATCGTCACGCTTCCACCAGATTCGCGCGCAAACAGACCAGCAACTTTCGTAATTTGTGCAAAATCTGATCGAGCAACAGTAATGACCGACTCTGATGTTGCCGGTATCAACTGCCTATAATCAGGGAAGTTTCCATCTATCAATCGACTCGTAATCTCCGCGTCGTTAAGGCGAAACCTTACTTGCGACTCGTCAAAAAGTATCTCAACTTCGTTTACGTCATCACCTAGCATTCGCAATACTTCCTGAAGTGTACTTGTAGGTATAATGGCTGCCACGTCACTCTTTGTCTGTACTAATCGTTTTTCAGATAGGCGATACCCATCAGTTGCAGCCAAGTAAAGTGCGCCGTCATGAGAATGCCAATATACGCCAGTTAATACAGGGCGAGTTGCATCGCTACTAGTAGTTAGGATTGTCTGGCCAATGGCCTGCTTGAGCTCACTTGTATCGATCGCATAGCTTACAGCCGTCTTGTCGTTGATAGTTGGCAGTTCCGGAAAATCATCCGCAAGCGTGCCATTGATTGTTGAGTTATAGCCATCAGCAGTGATGTGAAGTTTATTGTCGGTCACCCGTAACGTGACTGTCGTTTTAGGCAGACTAGCAACGAATTCAGTAATTAAGCGAGCGGGGACGGTGATTGCACCTTTGTTTACAATTTTCGCACCAATATGTTGAGTTGTTGCGATTTCTAGGTTTGTTGCTGCAACCATTAATCTGTGCCCGTCAGTCCTTAAAAGAATATTTCCTAGTATAGGTAACTGTGTTTTTGAACTTGCTACGCGTGAAGCTGCACCGAGCGCACGGGTGAGATTTTCTTGTGTGACGGATAGTTCCATTGTTATTACCTTTCTAGTTTATATACTTCGTAGTGGTTATTATAGGCGCTGTGGAAAGTGCGGATAACAGCTTCATAAACGGGGGCGGAACGAGGCATATTGATTGTGGACAAAGACGTGAGGAAAGGTCGGATGAAATGGGTGAAAGTAAGGGCTTTTACACGTTCAAATGTTGTACTTGTAGGGCTTTGTCGGCCAACTGTGGACATGTGTCCGCTAACATTCACCAGCTTGTCCGCAAGCTTTTCGCAGGTTTTCCCCAGCCCAAAATGAGAAGTACTATACATACAGACGCTCCCTTATTTCGGCAACTTGCTCGCGAATCGTGAAATCAAGTTTGATTGATTTCTCTATCTTTTCAATTGAGTGGATGGCGGTGGTGTGGTCTTTGCGGCCGAGCTCTCGAGCAATTTTAGGAAAGCTGAGATGTAGTTCGCTGCGGAGTAGATACATGGCAATCTGGCGAGGCGTGACGATATGTTTGTCGCGTTGAGCGCTGCAGATTTCAGAAGGACTAAGCGAGAAGTATTTAGCTGTCTTGTCGATGATTTGTTTTGCTGAGACGTGCTGTGGTCGCGATCGACGGACGCTACCAAGTAATCCTTCGGCTGTTGAAATATCCGGCGTAACAGAACGCATCTCGGCGTAAGCAAGTAATTGATTGAGCGCTCCCTCTAGCTCACGAATATTCGTTTTGATGTTGTTTGCCAGATATTCGACCGTTTCACGATCAAGCTCAACTCCAGAGAGTGCTGCCTTGGCTTCAATAATGGCGCAGCGTGTTTCAAAATCAGGCATTTGTATGTCAATTGGCATGCCCATCTCGAAGCGGCTACGTAAACGCTCTGTGAGAGTCGGTATACTGCGTGGCGGTTTGTCGCTAGTGAGGATGATTTGCTTGTTGTTCTGATGAAGCGCGTTAAACGTGTGAAAGAATTCTTCCTGTGTTTTTTCTTTATTGGCTATAAATTGCATGTCGTCGACAATTAAAACGTCAACGTTTCGGTATTTGTCTGAAAAACCTTTCTTTTTGAAACGGATACTATCAAGAAATTCTTTAACGAACGTTTCGGAGCTTATATATAACACATGCGCGTCAGGTTGCCGCTTGATGATTTCATTGCCCACGGCTTGTGCGAGGTGAGTTTTACCAAGACCAACGCCACCATATAGAAAGAGCGGATTGTATTTGGTGCCGGGATACTGAGCAACAGCTTGGCAGGCTGTGTAGGCTAGGTCGTTGCTAGAGCCGACTATAAAGTTACTGAATGTATAGCGAGGATTAAGATTACCTGACTGTGTAGAAGTTGACCTTGCTTTGGTTTCTGTAGGTGATCGAAGTTCGCGCGTCGTCTCGCGGTTTATGGTAGAACGTCGGCTCGTTGTTTTGACGATATATTCAATTTTTTCTGGATTAATGTCGTTTTTGGCAAGTGTCTGCTTAATTAAGTCGCTGAATTTTACTTGAAATTGCCGAACGGCAAAAATATTAGGGACAGCTATGACAACCTGGTCGTTGGTGGATTCAATCAGCTCGGTGTTTTTGAACCAAGTGACAAACGTCGCATGGGGAACAGACAATTCGATTTCCCCTAAGACACTTTGCCATAAAGAATGTTCCACAAATCTCCCTCTCCAGTCTAGAACTGGTTGGCATCTATTTGTCGGTAGCGAATTTTAAGCAGTTACTATGATTTGATATTTACTTTCTCGTGACAAGGCGTATCTAGATGATACGTCGCGAAGCGAAAAGCGGATATCAAGTAGTAAAACTTGAAATTTTAGCCGGCATATAGATGTTAACTAGTTCTCTTAACGCTGCGTCATCGACGCGGTGAATACTGGTTAGTACTATACGGTAGACGGAACTTTTCCACAACTACAAAAGAGATAAATTCAGACAGGCTTATTAGGGGAGGTATTTTTCCACAGTTTGGATCCTCATCTATAAATATGTGGATAAGTCTGAGAGTTTGGTGGATAAATTAGAACCCGTCTTTGAATTTTTTACAAATATAAATGGAAACTCAGGTGTGTGCCTTGACCTTGCGAAAATATGAAAAATACGGTAGAGTAGTACAGTTATGCCAAAGAGGACACACCAACCACACACACGACACCGTGCAAGGACGCATGGCTTTCGAGCGCGCGTTGCAACCAAGGCTGGTCGCGCAGTATTGAAGCGCCGCCGACTTAAAGGTCGCGCAAAGGTTTCAATTTAAGAAACTCCGCCCAGTGGGCGGAGTTTTCATAGTATTCTATATAGACAAATATGATAGCTTTTGAAAATCGCTTTCACGGCCACGGTAGCCTCAAGTACGTATATGCACACGGACATACGGTGCGTTCTCATTTGATGGCGCTTAAATACACCACTCACCCAAAGCGCAACAAACCACGAGCTGCGGTTGTGGTGAGTAAAAAGGTGCTCAAGCACGCCGTAGGAAGGAATCGTATACGACGTCGTATCTATGAAATTATTCGTCTTGAGTTACCTGAGCTGCACCAAAATCGTGACTTGGTGTTTCTTGTGTTTTCGGCAGAGGTACTCACAGTACCGCACGAAGAGCTGACGGAGATCGTCCGGCAGCTACTTGCATCTGCTGGTGTCTATAAAAAATAGTAAAAAAATGGTACCATGGAGGAAACTAATGTGCCCGATTGTGGAGTGTTAAAACGTGAACATTTTTGAAATTCTTATTGTCCAACCGCTATTCAACCTACTAATGTTGCTTTACGCAGTAATACCTGGTGCTGATTTTGGCGTCAGTATCATACTGTTCACTATCCTCCTCAGGATCGCACTATACCCTCTTGTTAAACGACAGCTTCACCAGACGAAGGCTATGCGTAAGCTCCAGCCAGAGCTGGAACTAATCAAGAAGCGGACAAAGGGTAATCGCCAACTTCAGGGCGTTCAGATGATGGAGCTCTATAAGCGCCACGGAGTTAGTCCATTCCGTTCTATCGGTATTGTCGCTATTCAGATCCCAATCTTTATCGCACTTTACTTGGTCATTCGTATATTTACACTTCATCGCGATCAGCTAGCTCAATACACATATGATTTCTTGCAGAATATCGGGCCAATTAAACACGTCCTTGATCACCCGGAAGCGTTTAATGAAAAGCTCTTTGGTTTCGTTGATCTTACAAACCAGGCTATCGCTGCAGACGGCATTAATATCGTTTTGATCCTACTAGCTGTAGTGGCTGCTGTTGGCCAATACTACCAAAGCAAGCAAACATTGCCACAGGTAGACAATAAACGTAGTTTACGTGAAATTCTAAGTGAAGCCGCGAGCGGCAAAGAAGCTGACCAGTCAGACATCAACAACGCTATTATGGGTAAGATGGTATATGTACTACCATTCTTTATGTTGTTTATTATGCTTAGTTTGCCAGGTGCAATTTCACTTTACTATGCGACTAACACTATCGTTGCTGTGATACAACAAGGTAGAGTCTTGCGTGAAGACGAAGAAGAACTGGAAGACATGGCTGATCACCCTAAAAAATCAGGCAAAAAAGCCACCGCTAAAGCTCGAGCGCGCACCGCCGAAGAAGCGACCGTTACAAGAATCGTTGCAAAAGGCTCACGCCCTAATAAACAAAACGACCGCAGTAAAGGAGGGAAATCATGAATAGTCAGGAATCTCTAGAAGAGGCAAAGAAATACTTAGCCGATACGCTGTCGTTTTTTGGTGTGAATGTTGAGGTTGAGGGGCATTTAGACGAAGACGTTATAGAACTAAACGTACCATCTACCGACATCAATAGTTTACTTATAGGTCGCAACGCTGAAACGCTTCGTAGTATGCAACTTTTGGTATCTACGATGCTTCGCACAAAAGAAGCGGAGGTGTCACGGGTTAATATCGACATTGCTGACTACAAGAAGCAGCGTGCTGAAAAGGTTGCCGAACAAGCTCGCGAGTGGATCAAAGAAGTGTTAGAAACCGGTGATTCGCATGTTGCTAAACTTAACGCCGCTGATCGTCGTGTCGTACACCACGTAGCGAGTGAATTCGAAAACATCCAGACGTTTTCTGAAGGCGAAGGCCGCGATAGGCGCATCATTATAGCTCAACAAAGCTCATAATCTATAGATTCTATCAGGTAATTAGAAGTAAGTACTGAGTTACTGTGTTTTAGATTTATCTAAAGCGTTGTTATAGACGTCGAGTGTTTGCCCAGCCATGCGCTTCCAGGAGTATTTCTTAACCTGTAAGGCGCCGCGGCGTATGAGTTCTTGTCGTACTTTAGAGCTGTCGAGGATTCTACTTACTTGCTTGGCGATGTCTTGTGGTTTAGAAGGGGCGAAATAGAGCGCGGCGTCGCCGAGTACTTCAGGTAGACAAGTGGCATTACTGCTAGCAACTGGTGCTCGGTGTTTCATGGCTTCAAGTGCAGGCAACCCAAAGCCTTCCATGTAACTCGGAAATACATAAGTAGCGCAATGAGTATAGAACCATGCTAGTTGCGCATCGGTGGCAAAGCCGAAGAACTCAATTTTACGGTAGCCTTTGGCGTATGCCCACTCCTCTAGCTCGCGACTAGTGCGATCGCGGTTGCCGATGATAACCAGGTGTAGATCGGGGTGGGTCTTGCGGAGTTTATGGTGCGCGATTATGGCGCCTTTTTGATTTTTGTATGATTCCGCCCGACCAACGACAATCATGAATTTTTTTCCTACGTATCGTTGAGTTGGTTCTGCCTTTTTAGACACTAAATCCGCAGCTTCGTACGTGACTACGACTTTATATGGTGGTATTGATTGAAATTTAAGTAAATCATCTTTTGTATATTGCGTTGGCGTCAACACAAAAGCTGAGCGCTTTACGACTTTGCGGAGGAGTCGGCGGAATACTCGTTGTTTAAATCTAAGCGTGCGCTTGGACATACCTTCGTTTTCTTTGATACGAAGGAGGTTAAGGTCGTGGACGGTTGTGACAGACAAGCCGCGGTAGAGTAGCGGTTGCTGTGGCATGCAGAAATGAACTAAGTCTGGTTTGAGCCTGCGCAAGAAAAAGTAAAAACGAAACTGCTCGGCTAGGGAGTACTGATGATAATCCGCAACGACGATTTTGAAATTATCTTTACGTGGTTTCCAGTAGTCTACGTCTTTGGCGCGTACAAGTACACTGTATTGGTGCGGTGAATCAAGCCGTTCCAGGTAGGTGAGAAGCCGCTCTATATAGCGACCAGTGCTGGAGTTGATAATGCGAGCATCAATCGCGATGTGCTTGGGTGGAGTTTTCATTTCTTACTCTTCTTTTTGTGGTATTCATCAACAAAGTATAACGGCCGCTGCTTAGTTTCGTGAAATATCCGCCCTACGTATTCACCAATAATACCAAGCGACAGTAGCTGAACTCCACCAAGAAACAAAATTGCCGCCATAGTCGACGGGTAACCGGCGATATCTGCGCCATAGAGCAACGTACGTGCAATTAAGTAGATGATATAGATGAACGCTAGAAACGACACTGTCATGCCGAGAATGGTCGAAAACCGTAGCGGTGCAGTGGTGAACGATACAAAACCGTCGACTGCTAGGTTTATAAGCTTGAAGTAATTCCACTTGGTGGCGCCGGCAACTCGCGGATCGCGTACGTAGGAAATCTCTTTTTTGCGGTAACCAATCCAACTAAACAGGCCTTTGGTGTAGCGTTCACTTTCGCGTAGTTGCTGGAGTGCTTGCACGCAGCGACGGTCGAGTAGGCGAAAATCGCCAGTGTCGCGCTGAATCTGGATGTTGGTTGAGCGCTGGAGTATACGGTAGAACCACGACGACGTCTTGCGCTTGAGCCACGACTCACCTATACGAGCAGCTCGGCGGGCGTAGACGTCATCGTAACCTTCCTCCCATAGCTTAATCATGTCGGGTATAAGTTCTGGTGGATCTTGCAAGTCGGCGTCTATGATCACGAGTGCATCGCTCTGTACGTGGTCTATACCGGCAATCATGGCAATTTCTTTACCAAAGTTACGTGAAAGATTAACGTAGCTTATCGACGTGTCTTTTTTGGCAAAGTTTTTTATTAATTTCAATGAGCCGTCTGTGCTGCCATCATTTACAAACAAAAGCTCAAAAGAATAGTTGGGGAGTGATTTCACGAGACTCGTGAGTCGTTTATGAAGTTTTGGTAATACTTCTTCCTCGTTGTAAGTGGGAATCAGGATCGTGATGGACTTCGTCATACTTTCCTCAGTATAGCACTTTTACAGAGGTTGAGGCGTCGATTACTGTTATTTTCCAGTGAAGATTTTGCGAAATTTTCGTAGCCCTGTTTGGTTGGGCGGCAGGTCGTGAACGATGACAGAGTTAATATAATTAGTTGATACTGATTTACCTCTTTGAATTATCCACCGCTGATGAACTGTATGGGGTATGTATATAAATGAATACCAAACACCCTTTACAGCCGGCCATGCCTTACCACTAACCAATGCCTTGAGTAATATTAGGTTGTAAGCAATAAAAAAACGGATACCGATAGGTAATAGGAGATTACGCGGTGTATTTTTCCAAAATAACATCGGAAGATTTTTAAAGGTTTGATATACGGTGAATCCTGGGACCATTTTTTTGCTTGTTTCACCCTGGTGATGAGTAACGAATGATTTTGGATTATATACAACTTTCCAACCCGCAAGTTGCGCACGGAAACTAATATCAGTATCTTCGTAGTAAGCAAAAAACTTTTCGTCGAATAAACCAATGTCACGAAAAAGTGCAGTTTTGTATAAACTTGCTCCGCCGCTAGCCCCAAAGACGAATTCTTTCTCGTGGTAGCTGTCTACAGACTTTCCGCGGCCACGTGGGTAAGGCAAGCCCCATGTCGTATAAAATTCACCTGTACTATCGAGGATTGAGCCGTCTTTGAGTTTGATGCAGCAGGTTGCGATACCGATCTTAATGTCGTCTTGTATTGAATTTACGAGTTCAGACAACCATTCACTATCAGCCACGGCATCGTTATTAAAAAGTGCCACAGCGTCGTAACCATGTTTGATTGTGTAAGATATGCCAACATTTACGCCACCTGCAAAACCAAGATTCTTCTCATTTTGTAAAATGGTTATTTTGTCATTGTATGATTTGAGGATATCGAGAGAGTTATCCCTTGATCCATTCTCTACAATGATAATATCGGCAGACATATCTTGTTGTAGTAGGGAATCGATAGCCTCCTCAATAAAGTCCGCACCATTGAAGTTGGGAATTACAACCGCTAGCTTCTCTATCGACTTATGGGACATACCACTTTATAATACAGTAAAAGATGAAACAATTTGTCTCAAAATCAAACCGTGCATTACTGTCGGAACTGGTACGGACAGACTTCAAACTACGATATCAGGGATCGCTGCTTGGGTACGCATGGTCGCTATTAAAACCCCTTCTCCTCTTTATTATTCTTTACGTTGTATTTGTTTATTTTCTAAGGATAGGCAAGGGAATTCCGCATTTTCCTGTGTATTTATTGCTCGGAATTGTATTATGGAATTTCTTCGTTGAGATGACGATGCAAAGTCTTAGTTCTATTGTTGGACGAGGCGACCTTATCCGAAAAATCCGTATACCACGGTGGATGATTGTATTTTCAAGTAGTATATCGGCAACGATAAATCTATTCCTTAGTCTTATTGTTGTTATTGTTTTTATGGTAATAAACCAGGTTCCTATAGGTGTAGGGATATTAATACTTCCACTATATGCACTTCTCATATATCTGTTCGCACTTGGCTGTTCATTATTTTTAGCTGCTGCATATGTAAAGTTTCGTGATTTGAGTTATATATGGGAAGTTGTCTTGCAAGCTGGGTTTTATGCGACACCAATTATCTACCCACTACAGCTTATTCACGACCAATTTATTGTAAAAATTCTACTTCTTAATCCAATAGCGTTTGCGGTCCAGGGTGCTAGATACTATCTTGTCACACACGAAACTATAACGGCACAAGGCGTTTGGGGTGGATCATGGTATATTCTCGTTCCTCTCTTCTTTACTATCTTAATTCTTATCTTTGGTCTACTTTACTTTAAGAGTCAGGCTCGAACTTTTGCGGAGAATATATAATGACAAACGACGACAATATAGCAGTAAGAGTTTCTGGAGTTAGCAAAAGTTTTAAATTACCACTCGAAGCTCAAAACTCACTCAAAGGAAGGCTTATTAACTTCAATAAACGTGGCTATGAAGTACAACACGCATTAAAGGATGTATCGTTTGATGTAAAAAAGGGTGATTTCTTTGGAATTGTAGGTCGTAATGGCAGTGGAAAAAGTACCCTACTTAAGCTTATATCGGGTATATACAGTACGGATAAGGGTAGTATAGAAACGAATGGAAAACTGGTTCCTTTCATTGAGCTTGGCGTAGGATTTAACCCGGAATTATCTGGACGAGATAACGTTTACCTTAACGGTGCACTCCTAGGTTTTAATCGGAAAGAAATGGACGCAATGTATGACGATATTGTCGAATTTGCCGAATTAGGGCGTTTCATGGACCAGAAACTTAAGAACTATTCCAGTGGAATGCAAGTGCGATTGGCATTTTCTATCGCAATACGTGCAAATACTGACATTCTTGTTTTAGACGAGGTGCTTGCTGTTGGAGACGAGGCGTTCCAAAAAAAATGCATAGCTATTTTTGAAGAATATAAGGCTCGCAAACAAACTATCATATTAGTGACACATGACATGGGGGTTGTTGAGAAGTTTTGCAATAGAGCTATTTTGATTGAAGATGGTGTAATAAAAAAAGAAGGCTCACCCACACAAGTTGCTCTTGCGTACCGTGACAGTAACAATGTTTCATATGCACGTGACATGGAGAGCTCTCAACAGCGAAAAACAGCTCGTATTGAGAGAAAGATAGATATAGAAATATTGTCAGCGAAGACCCATGAGAAACAAAATCGTTTCAATTATGGCAGTAAGATGATTGTAAGACTACGGTGGGATGACGCGCATGTACATTCCGCAGGGGTTGCTATCATGAAGCTTAGTGGTGAGAATATATTTGCACCTAACACGTATCAGGATAAGTTGAAGCTTAGTGATAGCACTCGTGAGATTGAATATGAAGTAACACTCAATTTAGCTACAGGGGACTATTATATCAAGGCAGGATTATTTGGAAAAACAGACGAAATGATAATCGCCTTTGATGATGAGGGCCCTTCGTTTATAGTTGAACCAGAGGTTGGGGGTAAGCATTGGAATGGCCTTACAAAACTAGATTACAAGTGGAAGATATAAACACGTAACCACTAGGCATGAAGTATAATAGTAGAAGTTAATGAGCAAGGATATAACATTTAAACATGCCTGATCGAAACACGCCAAAGAAATATCTTAATAAGTCTGTGCAAGTACTTCGTGATGAGGGGGTATTATCGCTTGGTGTGAAGGGGCTACGAAAGATTGCTGATAAAATTGAGCAATCGAATAAGGGCTCGGCATTTATGAAAAGGAAGAAGTTTACATCGATTGTGGATCGACGCGATGTGATGCTTGCAGACTGGGTTGGATCACCGTATAAACCAAGCTTAGAACCAATTGACCCACTAAAGGTGACGAATTGGATTATCTCACCACCATCTGGTGGTGGCGGTCATCAGAATATGTTTCGTTTTATCGAACATTTGGACCGGAATGGTTTTCAAAACAATATTTATCTTTACTCAGCACTTGACCCGATGCCAATAACTGAGGCAAAATTGAATGTAGCTAAGTATGCGAAACTAAAAAATACAAATTTTTACAATTATAAACGTGGGTCAAAAATGTCTGATGCAGATGTTGTATTTGCAACAGGCTGGGAGACGGCGTATCCGGTATTTAATGAAAAAACAACCGCAAAAAAGTTCTATTTTGTGCAAGATTTTGAGCCGTATTTTTACTCGATAGGTACGGAATATATACTAGCCGAGAACACATATAGATTTGGATTCCACGGTATCACTGCAGGTAATTGGTTATCGACAAAACTGGCGGCAGACTATGGCATGAAGTGTGATTCATATGATTTTGGTGCCGATAAAGATGTGTATAAATTCAAAAACAACGACAAGCGCAAGGAGGTGTTCTTTTATGCCCGTCCCGTTACAGAGCGTCGTGCCTTTGATTTGGGCGTTATGACACTCGAAATTTTTCATAAACTTCATCCAGATTACATAATAAATCTTGCGGGGTGGGATGTGTCTTTGTATGATATTCCATTTCCCTATGTAAATCACAAGGCGCTTAGAATCGAGCAACTGCCAGATTTGTACAATAAATGTGCCGTCGGGCTTGTGTTATCACTTACTAATATGTCGCTACTGCCCCTTGAACTCATTTCATGTGGCGTCATTCCAGTAGTAAATGAAGGTGCTAATAATCATGAAGTAAGTAGTAACCCTTACATTTCCTACATAGATACTTCACCGGTAAGTTTAGCAAAGGCGATGTCAGATATTGTTACTCGCAAAGATTCCTCCGAGTATGCGAAAAAGGCTTCCAGAAGTACTGCAGACGCGTCGTGGGAAGAGGCGAAGGAAAAGTTCATGGCCATTCTGGAGCGAGAAATCTATGGCTAAGTGTCTCGTATTAGGTGCGAACGGTTTAATCGGCAGTTACATTGTCGATTCGCTCGTGGATGCGGGTCACGAAGTTAGGGCATTTGACCGATTTGGCGCTGATAAAGAGAATTATAAAGAGTCGGATAATGTAAGTCAGTTTACTGGAGATTTCCTTAATAGTAATGATTTAAAGATTGCGCTTGAAGGGATGGACTATGTTTTTCACTTCATATCAACAACAACACCGATAACAGCAGAAAATGATCCAACAATAGACATTGAAACGAATATACGTATGAGTGTCGAACTATTTCAATTATGTGTAGAAAAGGGTATTAAAAGAATTATCTACCCTTCAACGGGCGGAGCAATTTATGGATTGTCACCAACGAGCACTGGTGTTCATAGTGAAGACGACCCGACTCTTCCAGTTTCCCCGTATGCAATTGGTAAGTTGACAATTGAAAATTATCTCCGATATTTTTATACAAAATATGGTCTGGACTATATTACATTTCGTATATCAAATCCGTATGGAAATCGACAATCTCACCAAAGTAAACAAGGTGTGATTCCTATTTTTCTTGACAGGATAAGTAATAATCAGCCGATTACGGTTTATGGTGACGGGTCTATGATTCGTGACTATATCTATGTTAAAGATGTCGCAGATATGATTGTGAATGCTTTCGATAAACAGCATAAACGCAATACATATAACATTGGCTATGGTAATGGGGCTTCGGTAAATGAAATCATTGACTGTATAGAAGAGGTGACGGGTATAAAGCCGAATATTAAACACGAAACCAAACCGGTGACATTCATCGACAAAGTAGTTCTCGACACGTCACGTTACATGTCGGAATTCCACATGGAGCCATCGACAAGTCTCCGTGATGGGATAGATGCGACATATAAAAGTATAACAAAGACACAACCGTCATGACGAAAGATGACATAAAAGCAACTATATTTATACCAACATGGTTTGGTGAACAGTACCTCGATGAGGTGCTAGGCGCTATTTTTAAACAAAAAGTACCGTATAAATTTGAAGTCCTCATATATGATACGAGTAGTACTGATAAAACTCCTGAAATTATCGCGAAATATGCAAAGCAACACGACAATTTACGCCACAAAACCATCTCGAAGTCTGAGTTTGGTCATGGTAAAACGCGTAATGTCGCCGCACATGATGCGAAAGGTGAAATAGTTGTGTATATAAGTCAAGACGTTACACCAGCGCATGATTATTGGCTTTATGAAATGGTAAAACCTTTTGAACTCAGTGAGCGTATTGTGGGTGTTATTGGTAAACAGGTGCCAAGGCCACATAGTTTTCCACTACTTAAATCGGAGATAAAATCCGTGTTTAATGGTTTTGGTCCTGATTTTGGCACAACACTGTTCTACAAAGATGAATTTGTAAAAGATCAGGGTATATATGACGCAATTTCTTTTTACTCTGACGTGAACTCAGCTGCACGTCGCAATATCCTTGTAGGTAAAATATCATATCAAGATGTTCCATACGCAGAAGATCAGTTACTTGGTAGAGATTTTATTGATGCTGGGTATATTAAAGCCTATGCACCACGCGGTACCGTTATTCATTCGAACGATATGACTATTAGTGAATATAAACATCGTATGTTTGATGAGACATTAGGGCTTCGCAAGATTGGTTTGCCCGTGGAGGTGCCTTCTCGAAAAGTTGTCGCAAAGATGATAGTAAGGGGTATCGTTCGTGATACGCTTAGAATTCCACGTGACGAACACTATTCATTTAAGAGGAAAATATACTGGATTGTAGTAAATCCACTCTATCATATACAAAAATGGCGAGGCGTGAGATTAGGGGCAAGGGTAGATATTAATGATTCATCTATACTTAAAAAATACTCTTTAGAACACAGACGTAGTCAATAGACGATGTAAAACTCTTATGGTATAGTAAGAGGGGTTATATTGCATATTATGAAAATAAATAGAGTGTCGCAAAGAAAAAGAACCACGGTCGTGCTAATACTGTTAGTAGTGGGCATTGTTGCTGGTGCGTACTATTTCTATATCAAAACTCCAAGTGACAACACGACTAAAAAGTCGAATACTAGTAGTACGATTAATTACAACCAGGCGTCGGATGATCAAAAAAAAGCCGGCGAAAGCATTAAAAAGACTAATGTAGATGCGAGTCAGAGTGAATCCCCATCGCCAAACCCGCAAGCAGCAGGGACCTCTAGCTCGAGTAAAAGTGAAGTAGCCGTCACCATAACAAGCCCTGACACTGAAAATGCAAATGTACTCACAGTCAATGCCTATATAAACAAAGCCGTCAGCACGGGTACTTGTACGCTTAAACTGACGAAACCAGGTAGTCAGACGATTACGCAGTACACAGAAGTTCAGGCTCAGGCGAGTATATCAGCCTGTAAAGGATTTACTGTAAGCGATGCCACAAAAGGTACGTGGACTGCGACGGTTTCTTTTGAAAACGATATGTACGTCGGAACAATAACGAAAAAGATAACGCTACAGTAATATTATGAGTCATTTATTATTGAAATTAGTAAACAAAACCTTGGCCCTAGTAGGCTTAGTAAGTCTTCTTTCTGTGAGTACTTTCCAGATTGCGGGAGCGTCGACGGTTGTTGGTTTTATACCGGGTAATATCATTGATGATGCAACGTTTACCAATACCTCTACAATGGACGCGAATCAGATACAGGCATTTCTTAGCTCTAAAGTGCCTAGTTGTGACACGAACGGTGTACAGAACCTTGATGCTGGTTTTAGTGCTGCTGGTGTGCCGGACTATAACGGAAATGGAAGTATTCAACGATGGGAATGGGGTAAGTATCATTACAATCAGGTAACATTTCCATGCCTTAGGGATTATATCGATAATGGTCACTCGGCTGCGCAGATTATTAGAAGTGCAGCAGTCCAATACAACATCAATCCTGAAGTACTCATAGTGTTACTTCAAAAAGAACAGGGTCTTGTCACGGATACATGGCCCCTTTCTACACAATATAAAACAGCAACTGGCTATGCTTGTCCTGATAGTGGTACATGTGACTCATTGTATTACGGACTAACAAACCAGGTAGATAACGCTGCTAATATGTACCATCAAATTATGATTGCAAATCCTAGCTGGATAACACCCTATGTGGTCGGAAGCAATTCGGTTAAATGGAATCCAAATACTTCATGTGGCAGTAGCTCTGTATTTATTGAGAATAGAGCAACTCAAGCACTATATAACTACACTCCATACCGACCAAACCAAGCGGCACTAAATGCTGGTTATAGTAATGGGGATTCGTGTAGCTCGTATGGCAACAGAAACTTCTACTTATATTTTAGTGACTGGTTTGGGCCTACACACGAAGGAAGCTTAGTTCGATCAACAACGAGTGCACAGGTATATATTGTGTCTGGCGACAACAAGTACCCTGTTAACGCTATGGCTGTATTGAATGTATTTAGTAAATTGGGTCCATTATGGTATGCGACCGACAGTTACATTAATAGTTTAACAACTGGTCCAGCGGCGTCTCCACTCATAAAAGAGGATAGTGGAAGTACACTCTACTTTGTAAACGCCAGTATTAAACTACCATTCACTAACTGTACGGTAGCATCTGACTACGCTACCCCCTGTGGTAGTGAAATCACACTCTCACCAACCCAGATGAGTAAGTTTGTTACCGGTCCAAACATGACAAACTTTTACCAGACGACAACAGGCTATAGCTACTACATAGTAGAAGGTAAAAAAAGAGAAGTTTTCGATAATCAGTCTGCGATTACTGCCGGACTTACACCAGTGTACAATAGGTTATTAGACAGTGGTATATCTGGACTGCCGGACGACATTCCTGTTATTCGAGACAACGTAGTAGTGACTAATCGCACCACAGGAAAAAACTACCTGTATCAAAGCGGGAAGGTGACATATCTACCATCAGACATATTGAGCCTCCGTGCTTTTTCAACACTACCGCGACAGCCACTAAATGATTCGAGTATAAGTATAGAAACTGACAACGGTACAGTTAGTGGGTTTATACAAGACAGTAGTAGCAATAAGTATATCCTGGATGCTAATGGCAAGACACAGCTTACAAACCCAGCTGAATGGTCGTCTACCTATACAACCCTTGACGATGCCTTTATTTCTACTATTCCAAATAGCTCTCAACCAACAAACAGTCAGTTTGTTAAGGGTGGGTCTAGCAAGACAATTTATTACGTAACCGGTGTTAAGAAGTACTCAATTTCCAGTTGGGGTGATTTCATTAAATTACATTCTGACAAGTCAACAAAACTCTCTACGGTGTCTGGCACGACAATGAACACAATTCAGAGCGGGTCAAATATATATGCTCCTGGTAGCCTTATCAAGTCTAGTAATAGTGCTTCAGTGTATGTAGTAGATGGAGTGCTTCACAAAATCGCACTAGGATCATTTGCGGTCAGTAGTGACCTTGGTCTTTCTGGGGTAAGGACGGTTTCGGTAAATGACCTAAGTTCATATACTAACGACAGCGGTGTTATTAACAACCTTGTTTCTTGCGGAGGCAAAAAATATCTTGCGAACAATGGCAAGCTCTACGAAGTTGATTCCACGGCGGAAACGATGTACGGATACTCACAATCAGCGGGAAGTACTTGGGATAGTCTTGGCTGTACGAACCTGTCGATTGCGCCAAACGCTTTGTCGACGTATTCATTTATCAAGTCTAGTGGTTCAAAAACAATTTACTATGTTGATTCTGGAGAAAAACATACAGTGGGTTCTATGGCTCGATATACGACTCTTGGCGGGGGCTCCTCAAACCTATTAATCGTATCGGGTAACGTCCTAAATACGATACCAGTTGGCCCGACAGCGTAGCGAGAAAAGACCCGCAAGGGTGTTATAATAAATGCAATAATCATGCATTGGAATTGGGAATATATCCAGAATCTTATCGTTAAGAAGCTTAGTAGTCGCGGCTTCTTGATTTTTGTTATCGCATTGTTTGTAATACAAGCACTTTGGATTGCTCTCAGCTATCGTTTCCCAATGCTCTACGACGAAGCCTACCATATATATGGGATTGACCTTTTTAGTAAGCAGTTATCCCCATTAATTATGAGTCAACCAAGTTCATACGATGTGTACGGTGCATTTGGTCACGGTGGAGCAACTCTGTTTCATTATCTACTTAGTTTTCCGTATCGTTTCATATCACTATTCACAAGTAACTTAGCGGTGCATGTCATCGCGATGAGAGTTATTAATATTATAATGGCGGCAACCGGTGTTTATCTCTACGCTAAGCTATTTAGTAGGCTTAGGGTGAAGGCGATCTATACCAATATATCGCTTCTGATCTTTACACTAATTCCAATTACAACTTTTGTTGCAGCAACAACGAATTATGATAATCTACTTTTTCCATTAACTGCGCTTTACCTAATATGGTGCGTAGATATACTTCAAAGTAAAAATATAAGAACCAACGACTACCTACAGCTCTTTTTACTTGGTTGTGTAACATCTCTAGTGAAGTCTACCTTTTTGCCAGTGTTTGCAGCTAGTGTCGTATTTCTCGGGGTTTATTTGTACAGAAAAAATCGTAAAAAATTTATTTCGAAAGTCATTGAATCATTCAAGAAAAACTCAAAAAAACAGATGTATATAATTGCATCTCTGACAATAATTATTATTGGCTTATTTTCTTCGGTTTATTTCTATAATTTTGTTGCATACAAGACCCTTCAGCCTGGATGCAATCAGGTTATTGGCAAGGTACGATGTAGTAAGAACTACCTAGGTGTACGTGATGAGATTACGCGAGAAACAAAAGGCACACGTTCCGAGATTACAACCGCAGACTATATCTCACTGTGGACTATGCAGATGGTTAACTGGTCTGCTATGACGGGCGCACACACGACCGACAAGGGTGTTGTTGTCGCGAAGCCAATTCCGGCCATGTATAGTACTATTTTCATTGCCGGTGTTCTTGGAATTAGCTTACTCTTATATGCATGGAGAAGTCTCGACAAAAACATCAGTTGGTATTTCCTTGTGATGATAATGGTATCATTGACTATTACGGTTTTTATACAAAACTACCATGTTTATTTAGACCTACGAGAGCCATACGCTATACAACCGAGGTATTTATTAACTATTGTACCTATTGCTATTATTATGTCAGTGGCCGCTGGTGGCTTAATAATTAGAAAAGTGAAGCCAGTATATAAGCTGCTATTTGTCGCGATATTTTTTGCTCTTTTGACCCAGGGCGGCGGAGTAACGACGGATATTCTTTTAAGCAAGGATTCATGGTATTGGAATAGTGAGATAGTACACAAACTAAACCACGGGGCTAAAAAAATACTTAATCCACTCGTGAAAGGCGCATAAGTGACGAGAAAAAAAGTATGCCTTACTCTTTGCTACTGGGATACGGAATACGTACGCGGCAAAGCATTTCAAAAAGCGCTTTCAACACTCGCCATCGACAGCGACATCGAACTTGTAATAGTAAAAAATACACACAGGGGGATATTGAGGTATTTTGAAGTCATAGCAAAACTCATTAGGACTAGACTGACGACCAACCCAGACATTTATTTAATCAGTTTTCGGGGATATGAAATACTACCCTTTGTTTTGCTTATTGGCGTTGGAAAAAAAGTTATCTATGATGAGTTTATCAATCCCGTTGAGTGGGCTGTGTACGAACATAAAAAAGCGGATCAAGATAGTTTGGTGGTGAAAATACTAAAGAGTCTCTACAAGTTTTTACTTATGAGGACAGCAAAAATCCTTTCCGACACAAAGTCGCATGCGGCTTACTCGGCAAAAATAATGCACATTCCCGTTAGTAAATATGCAGTGCTTCCGGTTGGTACAGATGAAGATGTGTTTAAGCCTTTGAAAGAATCAAGACATAGGCGGAAGTTTCAGGTGCTCTATTACGGTAGTATGTTACCGCTCCACGGAGTTGAATATGTAATTGAATCAGCGGTAAAACTAGGTAAAAACAAGGATATAGAATTTCTCATTATCGGTGGATCGAAAAAACTACGCGATGACATTCTAGTCGCTAATTCGAAAGGTGCGCACATCACGTATAAAAAATGGGTCAACTACCATAAGCTACCAGATGTTATAAATGATGCAGACTTATGTTTAGCGGGACCGTTCGGCGGTACAGTACAATCACAATTTGTCATTACGGGAAAAACTTATCAGTTTCTTGCCATGGGTAAGGCGGCTGTGGTTGGTGAGACAAAAGAGAGTGGTATATTTGAGAATAGACACAATATACTCATTGCTAAGCAGACAAGTAGTTCCAGTTTGCGGGCAACGATTAAATGGGCGTTCGATAATAGAGAAAGTCTTTATGATATTGGCAAAAATGGTCGGAATATATATAACGAGTGCTACTCGGACAAGGCTAACGCAAAACGACTACAACTAATTCTAGACTCACTCGACTAGTAAAGGCGAAAAGCCTTCAATAAGAGACCCTTAAGAGTGCCACATGAGAATGCGACTAGTGCGATGGGTAGTAGTATGACAGATACGAGGAAGTCTAGATAATTTTCCGACAAGTAGAGCGATACACATGCAACCAAGACAATAAATATGAGTAACTCATACAATACAATCTTCGGTAATAGAAATAAAAACGCTATGTTTATAACCATAAAGACAATGAGTACAACTATTGGTATAAAGAAGCGTCGACCCGGCTTTGCATAGAAATCTACGAACTTCGGACCTCTACCGTAAAGATGTATGATATTTTCAGTAAATCCTGATCTATTGAGATACTCTATTTTTGCTGATGAAGTTTTTAAAATCGGCTCAATTTTTGACAATTGCTCTATAAATAGTGAGTCGTCATTAACATGTTTTCCTGTGGGCATATTTTTCGCAACCCTTAAATAGTAGGTTCTTAAAACATACATACTACCGCCACCACCCTTATTTTTGAATTTTTTATATGCTGCATGGTCGAGGATGATGTCATCAAAAGGGTGGTTGAAATAAGGGTAGTATATTCTCTTGCGTATAAGTGTCAATACTCTTGCCCATAGGCTTCGAGATTTATTTATATACGGATTTCCAATGACAATATTTCTATTCTTATTAATGAAGCTTATCAAATAATCATTATCTGGCCGACACTTCTTATCTATAAATGTTAAGTATTTTCCTTTTGCTGACTTTGCTCCGTCGAGACGTGTTTTTGCAAGACCAATATTGCTACTATGCTCAACGATATTAATCTTAAAGAAGCCACTCAGGAGGTTTCGACTATTCTCGACCACTTGCATTGTTGTGTCTGTTGACCCGTCATTGACAATAATAATCTCCATAGAAGCTTTATCAATAGAAACCTGTCGCGACAGGCATGTGAACAGCGCATCGATATCTTCGGATGCGTTGAATAACGGAAGTATGATGGATAGACTTAACTCTCTTTTTGTCATTTGATCTATATATATTATATAGAATAACTGACAAATATAACCCAAAAACAACTATAATAGGATTCAGTGAAAATCGTGCAAAATGTGAAACTGATTTTTTCCGTATTTATCGTTGCGGTGTTTATATTGTATTTTGTCTTGAATGCAAAAAGTTTTGAACCCGTCCTTCATGTAAATCCGATCTACTTGTTATTTATATCAATATGCTCAATTTTGGGAATCGTATCAAACGGTATCTTTACAAAAATTGTACTCAAGTCATTTGACCGTGATATTTCTACAAGAGAGAGCATATTCGTATCTCTAATAGCGGCTGTTGGCAACTTCTTCGCACCAGCAGGAAGCGGACTAGGGTTTAGGGCGGTATACCTAAAGAAAAAACACAAACTACCATACAGCGACTACGTAACTATTTTATCGGGAAATTACGTCATGGTTTTTATAATTGTTTCTTTGATGGGTATCGTAGCGTTAGCTTTATTGGGTGGAGGAGTTGGCCGTGAGGAATCTGTAGCAAAAGCAACCTTATGGCTTGTTTTTACGCTGCTTTTTTTGTTGTCCACACCACTGCTATTTATACGAAAACAAAATACCATAAAGACAATCAAGACAAACAATAGTATTATGCAAAAAATAATAGTTATTGCCGGTAGGATATCAAATGGCTGGATAAAGATAACATCAGACCGATCCCTTGTCGTAAAACTACTAGTACTTATCGTAATTAATACCTCGGTTAGTACTATAAGTCTTGCACTCATTATGATTGCTCTTCAATTTAGTTTTACAGTTCCAGCACTATTTTTGTTTAGCGCGCTTGGATCTTTGACGACGTTTATAAATATTACCCCGGCAAATCTCGGTGTTAAAGAGGCGGTTTACATCGCCTCATCTAGTGTTCTGGGTTTTACGACTGGGCAGATACTATCAATTGCACTCGTTGACAGGGCAACACAGTTCTTTGTACTTGCAGTCGCGTGGCTTATTTTCGGTAAGAGTAATAATAAAATAGCAAGCAAAGATCTTTAGGGTCGCTTCTCGCACAGGACAAGATAACCCTCAGACAAGTCGAACCTATTGAATGGGCGACTCATGTGATAAAAAGGAATGATTACCCTCTCGATATCTAGCTTAGTCAGGGCTGTGGGTAGCTTGATGGGGTTAATGCCACTATCTTTTGACCGGTTCTTCATAGATGTTTTTTTGTTGCGTATGAGCTTTATGATGAATGCGGATTTTCGGCTAATACGAACGGCATTAGTAAAAGGGTACCCGTAGTTGATAAATGTAATAACACCTAGGTTGGCGCCATCCAGCATTTTTAAAAGTTCTTCCTTTTCATAACGTCGAAAGTGACCGACAGCTTCATCGGAGGCATCGAAAAGGCGCTGCTTTGCTGGTACTGAAATAAGAACATATTTCTTGCTCTGTTTAACGATTTCATGAAGGAGCTTCTTGTCGTTTTTGACGTGTTCCAGTACTTCGAAACAGGTAACAAGGTCAAATTTTTTACCGGCAACATTTTCAAGACCACCTAGTTTGAACGTCAAATCTGATTGCTTAATACTGCGGGATTTTCTCATTGAAGTAGCTATTGCGATAGCACTTTCGGAAAAGTCAACAGCGACACCCTTTTTCCCCATTTCAGCCAACGTACACGCTAACTCACCAGCACCGCAACCGACGTCGAGAAATGTCTTGATGTCGGTTCTGTTACTAATTAAATTCAGAATATTGTGTTTACGGAAAAGATATCGGGGTGCTTTAAAAAAGGTTGTTGAATGTGACATAGAGTTATATGTTCTCCTTAGCCCCAGTAGTAGGTCGTAAGTCATTTGAGTTGTTTACCTTAATCGCATCAGTTGACGATAATTGTTGTTCCAGTGGGCGGCTGTCTGTTGATGAGACACCAACACCTTCGTAGATAATGTTGTATTTTACAAACTCGCTAATGTGCGAGCGGAAGATATTGCGGCCGTCGATGACTGCTTGTACGCCAGCGGCCTTTAGCTTGTTAACACTAATAGCCTTGAACTCGTCGTGACCCGTTGCGATGACGATAGCCTTAGCGCCCTTTAGGGCAGATGAGAGGGTTTTGGCTGTTGAATCGTCGATATATGGATCGTAGACGGATAATTTAACGCCTGCGTCTTCAAGTAAGGCGCGGATTACCTTTGCAGGGCTTTCGCGGCTGTCACCAACGTTGGATTTGTATGATAGGCCAAGTAGTGCAACTTTGGTGCCTTTAACCGGAAGTTCGAGGCGGTCGAGAGATTCTGTAAGTAAATCTACTGTAAACTGGGGCATTGACTCATTTATATTGCGTGCTAATCGTAGGAAGCTATGATCAAAACCGTGCGTATGTGCATATTCAATCAGGTAGTATGGGTCAACTGGTATGCAGTGACCACCAACACCACAGCCGGGGCGGTGCGCCATAAAGGCGAATGGTTTAGTGGCCGCACCATCAATGACGTTTTCGAGGTTGATGCCAAGTTTGTGAAACGACATGGCAAGCTCGTTGACGAAAGCGATATTGATATCACGAAATGAGTTCTCGACGATTTTGACAGCTTCAGCTTCTTTGAGGCTACCCATGGGTTTGATTTCAGCGTCAATAAGGCCACTATATAATTCAACTGCTTTTTCGAGCTCAACTTTACTGTTGGCTCCTACGACTCGGTTGATATTGCGTACGCTCCATGTCTTGTCGCCGGGGTTGATGCGTTCGGGGCAGTGAGCAAGGTAAATGTCGGTGCCAACTTTTTTGCCAGATTTTTCTTCGAGTAAAGGTACGACGATCTCGTCGCAGACGCCGGGGTTGATGGTGGACTCAACGACGACAAGCGTACCTTTTTTGAGATGTGGGGCGATTGACGATACGGCACTTTTGACTATTCCTAGATCGGGCTGTCGGTTTTCATCAACTGGTGTGGGGACGCAGATGATAACGGCGTCGACCTTGGAAACTGCGGCAATGTTATCAGTAAAATCAACTTTCGAGTCCGTAATATCGGAGTCGGAAATATCATCTACATAGGATTTACCATCCTTGAGAGACGATAGTTTACGCGCATCAATTTCGATGCCGTACGTACGAAAACCTTTGTTGGCGGCGAGTAGGGTAAGTGGCAACCCGACGTAGCCCAAGCCGATGACAGCAATTGATTTGACCGATGACATTGGTACTCCCTGACGTTACTTGCTATACTAGGGAAAATCCTGTAAGCAAAAGATATTGTCACCATTATACAGAGTTTTCGACTGTCGGGAAAGGAAAGTGTATATGAAACTTGCTATCGTGTCGATTTGCAAGAATGAAGCAAAAACAATTCAAGAGCTTATTAAGCGTATACCCAAAAAGATCAAGGGCGTAAAGTTGATTGAAGTTATCGTCATTAATGACGGTAGTACCGATGATACGGCGAAGCTAGCAAAAAAGGCTGGCGCTAAGGTGTACGGAGATAGTCATTCCAAGGGGCTGGCTTTTCGTTTCCGTGAAGCGGTCAGTATTGTGCTGGAGCAAGGTTTTGATGCTATGGTAAACATCGACGGCGACCTACAGTTCGCACCCGAGGATATACCCATGATGTTGGCGCCGATTATAGCGGATGAAGCGGACTTTGTGGCGGCAGACAGGTTTACTGACCCAAAGACAGGGAAGCGAATCAAACCCAAGAATATGCCATTTGTGAAATACCACGGCAACAAGGTTGGTGCCTGGGTGGTGGGCAAGCTAAGCGAAGAAAAATTTAGAGACGTAACTTGTGGTTTTCGTGCCTACGATCAAAAAGCGCTGTATGCACTCAATATCAACGGCACACACACATATACGCAAGAGTCATTTCAGTTACTAGCCGCCCGACGTATGCGTATAAGGTCTATGCCGGTGAAGGTTAAATATTTTAAGGATCGTAAGTCGCGCGTTGTAACGAGCATACCTAAATATATGGCCATTAGCTTGCTGAATATATTGCGAGCATTTCGTGATTTTGCTCCGCTACGATTCTTTTTACTTATTGGCACGGTGCCGTTTGTTCTTGGCGTGATATGTCTCGTTTTTCTTGGTGTGTATTGGCTACGCGCACAACAACTTTCACCATATAAATCAGTTGGTTTTGCAGGGCTTTACCTTGTGACACTGGGAGTATTCTTTTGGGCGCTTGGACTTGTGGCAGACATGCAAGTTCGCGTACTTAACAATCAAGAGAAGACCTATGAAGCTTTGCGTCGGCTGGCGAATCGTAAGTAAATTCTACAAAGGGAATTGGTGCTACAATAGGCTTAACAATTATGCGTTTATTTTTATTGAAATCATATAGTTACGTTATGGCGAAATTAAACAGTCGATACTTTATGTTTGCTGTCCTTGCTTTGTTTGTGATTCAAGCACTTTGGATAGCTCTTAGTTTTCGTTTTTCAATGCTGTACGATGAAGCGTTTCATGTAGACGCTATAAAGTTATATAGCCATCAGATCTCACCGTATATTACAGACCAGGCAACTTATTACGATAAATACGGTAGCCTAAGCCACGGCTGGGCTACATTGTTTCATTACGCGATGAGTTTTCCGTATCGCTTAATTTCTGTTTTTACGAACGATTTGGTAGTACGGGTTATTTCGCTACGCATTATAGACATTGCTATGGCAGCGACGGGAGTTTTCTTGCTTAGTGTGCTGTTTAGGAAGATGAAAATCAGACAGATATATATAAATATTACTCTTTTGATATATGTTCTCATTCCAATTACCCCATTTGTCGCTGCGACCATAAGCTATGACAATATGCTCTTGCCACTTACTGCTCTCTATTTCATCATGGGTATTGATCTACTAAAGAAAAAGAAAGTAGACGCGACCGATTACCTGAGGTTGATAATAATTGGATGTATAGCGTCGCTTGTAAAGTTCACCTTTTTGCCGATATTTGCCGCAAGCGTACTGTTTATAGCTGTATTTATGTATAAGAAGCATTCTAAAGCTTTCTTTGTTGAATTTATAAAATCACTAAAGAAAAAATCAAAGAAAAGTATATATGTCTTAGTCTCACTTACTATAATCATTGTTGGGTGGTTTTCGTCGATATACTTATATAATCTTGCTGTTTATCACGCTGTAAACCCAGAGTGCTCAAGATTGATGAGTGAGAAAAGATGTGAAAGCAGTGGACTCGTGCAACGTAAAGAACAGGCGCTTGCCATAAGGAATGAGCTAAAGCAGACGGCAATGAACGCCGATCAATATATACAGTACTGGGTAAGTCATATGATCAACTGGTCGGTAACGACTGGGGCGCGCCCAAGTGATGGCGGAACCGTGGTAGCACAGCCAATAAAGTCTATATATAAGTTGATTTATATAGCTAGTTTTGTAGGCTTTGCTATACTACTTTATTCATGGAGGTCTCTACACAAAGACGAAGGCTGGTATTTTCTTGTAACCATTACAGCGTCGCTGACGTTGGCGGAATTTTTGCAAAATTATCTTTTGTATCAAAAACTGCTCTACCCTTTTTCTATACAGCCAAGGTATTTCCTCAGTGTCGTTCCGATAGTTATCGTCATGTGCATGATGGCGTGTGCTTTCGTGTTGAGGAAGGTAAAGCCGGAATATAAACTATTGGTGGTTGCTGTGTTCTTCATGCTTATGACTCAAGGGGGTGGGCTGACGACTCATATACTTTTAAGTCAAGATACGTGGTATTGGGATAACTCTACGGTGAGAGATGTAAATGACACGGCAAAAAAGATTCTTCACCCACTAGTAATTGGATCGTGAAATTATGATGAATATAACTCTACTGGGTAGCTTGCCGCCGCACAAAGGAATAAGCAAGTACATGTCGGCATTATTAGACGGGTTGGACGGAGTTGATAATTTGCATGTGGATGTATTAGCGTTTAAAAATATATATCCAGACATACTGTATCCAGGCGGCACGAAAGATCCTAGTATGCGACTGGCAAAGGACACAAAAAATATCAAAATACGGAATTTTTTAAATTGGTATAATCCAATCGGTTGGATTTATGCAGGATTTACAGTTCGTGGCGACATATTGCATGTGCAGTGGTGGACTTATGTGCTCGCGCCTGTATACGTGACAATCATACTAATAGCTAAATATATACGAAGAAAGAAAATCGTTGTTACGGTGCACAACGTAAAGCCGCATGAAGGTGGCTTGATTAAAACTTTAGCTAATAAGATGATTGTAGCGCTAGGTGACCGCTTTATCGTGCATACGGACGATGGAAAAAAGGATTTTTGCGATACGTACCATAAGCCTGTAAATATAGTTGACGTGGTACCACACGGAATATTAATGCCTGATGCTGATATAAAAAATATAACCAAGTCTGAAGCGCGTAAACAGCTTAATGTGCCACAAGACAAAAAAGTCATATTGTTCTTTGGGATAATTCGTGAATATAAGGGTCTAGATATATTGATAAAAGCCATGTCTGAAATCATAAAAAAGGAACCAAAGGCACACTTGATAATAGCTGGAAAGCCGTGGGAGGGTTGGGAAAAATACGAAGAAATAATCAACTATCACGACCTAAATAAATCAGTTCAACTAAATTTGGAGTTTATACCTGAGGGCGATATTGAGAAGTATTTTCGAGCAGCAGACCTCGTGGTTTTGCCATATAAGCATTTCGATGCACAGAGTGGCGCGGGTACGCTAGCACTTCCGTTTGGCAAAGCGATGATAGTCACAAATACGGGTGGATTGCCGGAATTGGTGGTGAATAAGAGCGTCATTGCGAGGGTGGACGATGTGCAAGACCTTGCGACGAAGATAGTGTTGGTGCTTGCTGACGAAAAGCTCAAAAGCACCCTAGAGTCTGACGCGCGTAGACTTGCTAATGAGCTGTCTTGGGACGCAGTGGCAATACGGACACAAAAGACATATAATAGTCTCTAGTTTGTATGAATAAGGGTAAGAGTGAGCACAGCGATGAAGTGTGGCCAAATTTTTTGATAATTGGTGAGCCACGAAGCGGTACTACGTCTTTGCACGACTGGCTTAGCATGCACCCAGATTTATACATGTCATCCGTAAAAGAGCCGCACTACTTTTCGTCGATAAACTTTCCGAAAATAGAAAAGCAAATATTGCATACAACTCGCAGCAAAAGAAAATATTTGAGTTATTTCAAAGATGGCGCAAATAAGCCTTTTCGGGGTGAGTCGAGCACCTATTATTTGTCTGACCCTGAAGCACCAAGAAAAATAAAGAAAGCCATACCTGACGTAAAGCTGATTGCAGTGTTGCGCGAACCTGTTGATCGCGCGTTTTCGCACTATCTACTTTATAATCGACGAGGTACTCAGCAGCAATCGTTTACAGACGTTGTGAGTGAAAATCTGAAAGGTAAAACCAACCCCGCGTATGACCTAGTAGAGCTAGGTAGGTATTATAAGCATCTGAAGAATTACGGCAAATATTTTGACAATGACCAGATACTAGTCGTGCTGTTTGATGATTTGAAAAAAGAACCGCGTGTCGTTATAAAGCGAGTGCTTGATTTTTTGGGTGCCGATACGAGGGTGGTAGACAGTCTTAATATCAAGACAGCAAGCAACGCTTATGCGCAACCACGCAACAAACTGTCGAACGCACTATTGTCTAATAGAATATTGACGAATATTGGCTTAAGAATAGTACCTCGACCTGCGTTGAAAAAGATCCGCACGAAATTATTGATGAGCGGGAAAAAGCCAGAAATTGATAAACGCGCCGAAACCACACTAATAAAGGTATATAGAAAGCAAATCGACCAACTTGAAGTTTTATTAAATCAGGATTGTTCATCACTACGGAGGGTTAATTAAGCCCCTAAAATTTATTTAAGCAGTCGTTGTACGCTATGATTTGCTACTTAGTTTAAAAATAGATGTGTGTAATAGCTTGGGTGTATAGTATGAAGACAATACTCCGGCTAGGATGAATGTTAATAGTCGCAGTAGTATCGCAACGACGAGTGTAGGGGCTATGGGCACGCCAGCGATTTGTGCCGCTAGAACCATAAGGCCCTCTCGCACGCCAAGACTACCAGGAGTTATAGCGAAAAGGACCGACCAGGTAGTGAGTGATGATATGAAAAATACATTGACAACATTCAAATGAGATCCCAAGGATGCGTACAGGAAGAAGTACGTAGCCCCAAGCGCTGTGATGTTAACAAGCATCCATAATACGGTACGAGGGAGGAGCTTAGGGTGACTTCGAACGGTTTCATAACCGTCAAGTAATTCACGAAGCCTTTCAAGTAAGCGATTATTCTTTGCACCCTCTTTTTCTATGAGATGCCTCAGGCGAGATACGGGCAAATTGAGGAGTGACAAAAAGAAAATCACGACGACACCAACGGTTATAAGGGCACTATCATTATAGGTAGACAGCTTCTCGAGCGCAAAGAATGTCACGATGGCAAAGACCCCAGATATCATAAATTGCAGTAAATTACTGATGATAAAACTGGAGGAAAACTTTGTGTATGAGACACCATAGGTTTTCTTTAGGTAGGTTGCCCTGACGGTGGCACTTATGTAACTGGGAGACAATTGGTTAGTAAATCGTGTGATTGCTGCAAGTCCAAAAGCTTCTTGTCGCTTGAGTTTTATACCGTGTGGCTCGGTGGCGAGATCAATGACGACACCTGCGCCATATATGTTGATTGTCAAGAATAGTAATGCTGGGACAAGATAAAGTGGGTCTGTGATGGCGATTTTTGCGAAGTCGTCATGATTTGCAACGACATACCAAATAGCTATACAGACGAAGAGCAAGACAACAGTCGTACTGACAAGGGATTTAAAGAGTTCTTTTTTCATAGAGCTGTTTACTATTTTACCACGGAAGCACCCCGATAAGCATGGTATTATGGGGTAAGTAAAATTGCGAGGAAATGGGGAAATATGCGAGAGACTGACGTACCGCGTGGAGGGAAACTAGTTGATTTGTTGGTTGGTAGCAAACGAGCTGCAGACGTAAAAAAGCAAAGCGCACAATACAAAAGTTGGAACCTGACACCTAGGCAGATTTGCGATACAGAATTGTTGATAAACGGCGGCTTTTCGCCGCTTAAAGGCTTCATGAATAAAGCAGATTACGAAAATGTTTGCAAAAACATGCGGCTTGCTGATGGTACGCTCTGGCCAATGCCAATCACGCTCGACGTAGACGAGATGTTTGCAAACAGTCTGAAAAAGGGCAAGAAGATTGCACTTCGCGACCAAGAAGGCGTGATACTAGCCATACTGACCGTTGGTGATGTGTGGAAGCCGAATAAATCCAAAGAAGCCGAGCAAGTATATGGCAAGGACGACAAAGCTCACCCTGCTGTCGCTTATTTGCACGATACTGCGGGTGATTACTATGTGGGCGGCACACTCGAAGGCTTGGAATTGCCAAGCTATTATGATTTCAACGAGCTGCGCTATACACCACAGGAGCTACGTAATCATTTTAAAAAGATGGGTTGGACGAAGATTGTGGCGTTTCAAACGCGCAACCCTATGCATCGTAACCACGCTGAAGCTGTGTTGCGTGCCGCTAAGCAGTCTGAGGCTGCGGTGCTGATACACCCGGTTGTGGGCATGACGAAGCCGGGCGACGTAGACCACTATACGCGTGTACGAGTGTATAAGTCAGTGATTAATCGTTTTCCTGCGTCGACAGCTATGATTTCGCTACTCCCGCTGGCTATGCGTATGGGCGGCCCACGCGAGGCCGTGTGGCATGCGATTATTCGTAAAAACTATGGCGTGACGCATTTCATTGTGGGTCGCGACCATGCTGGTCCGGGCAAAGATTCTGACGGTAACGATTTTTATGACCCATTAGATGCCATGGCGCTGGCTCGTAAGTACGCCTCAGAGATTGGAATTGAAATCATGGAGGCTGGTTTCCTATCTTACGTAAAGGAACTCGACAAATACATGGAGTCAAAGGAAGTGCCAGAGGGTATGGAAGTACTGAATATATCTGGTACCGAACTACGCGCACGACTAGCAGAGGGTCGTGAACTACCCGAATGGTTTACATACCCAGAAGTGGCGACAGAGCTGCGCCGTACATACAAGCCACGACACCAACAAGGATTTACAGTGTTTTTCACTGGCTTGTCGGGATCGGGCAAGTCGACAATTGCAAACGCGCTGATGGTTAAGATGATGGAGCAAGGTGGGCGAACCGTGACGCTGCTTGACGGTGACGTGGTGCGCAAAAATCTTTCTAGCGAACTAGGCTTTAGCAAAGAGCACCGTGATTTGAACGTAACGCGTATCGGCTATGTGGCATCGGAGATATCCAAACATGGTGGCGTAGCAATATGTGCGCCGATTGCACCGTATGACGATGTGCGCAAAAAGGTGCGCGGTATAGTAAAAGACAATGGCGGCATGTTTGTGCTAGTGCATGTAGCTACGCCACTCGAAGTGTGTGAAGATCGTGATCGCAAGGGGCTATATGCTGCGGCTCGTGCGGGTAAAATCAAGGAATTTACTGGTATATCTGACCCATATGAAGAGCCGGCAGATGCGGACGTGACACTACATACAACCGAAAATACACCAGAAGAGCTGGCAAATCAGATTTTGCTACACCTGGAAAAAGAAGGCTTGTTGCAATAAACATGGCTGATTTGTTGGACGAGGTTATTGATTTGGCTAAGGTTGCTGGCGATGCAATCATGGAAGTATATGAGTCGGATGATTTTGATGTTGAGATCAAAGACGACAGCTCGCCCCTGACACGCGCCGACAAAGCCGCGCACGATGTCATAGTAAAAGGCCTAGCGAAAATTAGCGACTACGATATTGTTTCGGAGGAGGGCGAGGGCCGTAATCCTGCAACAGAGGCATACTGGCTAGTTGACCCGCTCGACGGCACCAAAGAGTTTGTGAAGCGCAACGGTGAGTTTACGGTAAATATAGCCTTGATAAAAGACAAAAGGCCGGTGCTCGGTGTGGTGTATGCACCTGTGCTCGATGTTTATTATTGTGGAGACGTGCTGGCAAATCGAGCGATCAAAATCGAAAAAGGCGAACAAAAAGAGATCCATGCGACCCCTGCCGCAGGTTTGCCGACTATTGTCGTGAGTCGTTCACACAAAGATGAGCAAACACAAAAGTTGCTTGATTCAATTGGCGAATGTAACGAAGTGGCTATGGGGTCTTCGCTCAAGCTTTGTTTGGTTGCCGAGGGAGCTGCTTCGCTATATCCTCGCCTTGGTCCAACGAGTTTGTGGGATACTGCTGCAGCTGATGCTGTAGTTGTGGCTGCAGGTGGAGCGGTAAAAGATCTTGCGGGTGAAATGCTACGCTACGATCCGCGAGAAGACATATTGAATCCGTATTTTGTGGTTGAGTCTGCGGATAATAGAATTGACTGGAAGGTTTGCTTGTAGTGATGCATTCAAAAAAGCGCCACCTTGCGAAAGCAGTGTCGTGGAGGGTTATTGGTTCAATCGACACGATGATTTTGGGTTGGGTATTTTCGGGAAATCCGCTCATTGGTCTAAAGATCGGTCTGACGGAAACAGTCACAAAAATTGGCCTGTATTACCTGCATGAACGAGCTTGGTTTAAGTTTAACCGAGATCGACTGCACTGGTTGCGTCTACGTTCAAGTCGACGACGCCATTTGGCAAAGACGGTGACGTGGCGCGTTGTCGGTACTATAGATACGATGATATTGGCGTGGATTATATCGGGCGATCCGCTTGTGGGGCTTAAGGTTGGCGGTACAGAAATCGTCACCAAAATGACACTGTACTATTTTCATGAAGAACTGTGGCATCGCAGCAAGTTTGGCCTACTGCCGAAGAAACCAGACGAAATCGAAGAAATTTTTAACTAGAGTATATATAAAATATCAGTTCCCGAATTACTATTTTCTGTACTGTGTTTCTTTCATGCGCTCTAGTTGGTCTTCGAGCAAGGTTCGATTAATGCGCAGTAAGTCAGCGATAACTACAAGTGCGAACGATAGCAATGAGCCGACAAGTGTAGCGCTACCAAAAATGAGTGACTGGAGGTGGCCATCGCCGTCACCCTGGAGGGCGAAAATGATAAAACGTACAAACGGAACAGCTCCTAAAACAAGCAGTACAATACCAAGTGTCATAAACACTACATGAGGTCGGTACATGATGTAGCTACGGATGATTGCTTTGCCAGACTGAGCCATGTGGTGCCAGATGTTTTTAAACAGGCGCGATTCACGGGTTTTTTCGTTGGTTTCGATTTTGACACTGGCGATCTTGAGTCGTTTGTTGCCGGCCTGGATGATTGTTTCCATACAGTAGCTGAATTTCGTGACGATGTTGAGCTTGATCAAAGAGTTACGGGAGTAAGCGCGGAAGCCACTGGCGGCGTCGGGTAGGTTGGTACCTGCTGCGTAGTTGACGACCTCACTACCCACGCGTTGCATCAGCTTTTTGAAAGGCGAAAAATGAGCAATCTTGGCCGTTTGGCGATCACCTATAACGATGTCTGCCTCGCCAGCAATAATCGGCTGCACCAGGTCGGCTATACGAGTTTGTGGATATTGGTTGTCGCCATCGGTGTTTACTACGATGTCGGCGCCGTGCTTGAGTGCGTAGTCTATACCGTCGCGGAAGCTACGAGCCAAACCCATGTTGCGCGTATGGTGTACGAAGTGTTTGACGCCGTGTGCTTTTGCAACATCGACGGTTTTGTCGCTTGAGCCGTCGTCTACGATCAGAATTTCAATAGAATCAACATTGTCGATTTTGGTTGGGATGTCTTTGAGAACTAGCGGAAGGGTGGCCTCTTCGTTGAGGCAAGGGATTTGTACGAATACTTTCATGTTACCATTCTAACAGATTTACGATCGGCCGACGCCGATATAAGTAAGACCGGCAGCTTTGACATCTGCAGACGAAAAGCGATTCATGGCATCGACGAACACGGTGGCGCCATTGACGAACTCTGCTACGGGCGTATTGACGAACTGTGGCCAATCGGTAGCCACGATGACGGCGTCTACGTTTGCGACAGCATTTTCGGCTGAGTCGACGAGTGAAATTGAGCGTACGAGTTCTTCTTCGGCCTCTTCGTTTGCCTCGGGATCGTATGCAGTTACGATAGCTTGCTGAGCGGCGAGGGTGTTTGCTAGGGCGACGCCAGGTGATTTGCGCACATCGCTCGTACCGGATTTAAACGCGAGTCCGAGCACGGTTACTTTTTTGCCAGCTAAGCTGCCACCAAGAACGTCTTTGAGCTTTTCGACGATATAGCCGGGCATGGAAGCGTTTGTTGACTGGACGGCGCTCATGATGTCGAGGTCGATACCGTGTGAAAGACCACTAGAAATTAAGCCACTGACATCTTTGGGGAAGCAGCCTCCTCCGTAACCGCGACCAGCGTTTAGAAAGGCTCGGCCAATGCGCTTGTCGGCACCGACGGCGTCCATAACTTCGTTGATGTCGGCATCGGCTGCGTCTGCGAGTTTGGCTATGGAATTTGCGAATGAAATCTTGAGTGCTAGAAAGGCATTTGCTGTAACTTTGATTAACTCGGCGCTGCTGAGAGTCGTAGTGATATAAGCACCTTGCTGACTGTTTGCGGTAACACCAGCTACAGTGGCAATGTTGTCGCGATGTGATTCAAGCGCGTGGTAGATGTCGAGTACTTTTTCGGTAGCTTCGGAATTGTCTCCGCCTACGACCACTCTGTCAAAATAGAGGGTGTCTTCTACGGCCGTACCTTCGCGTAGGAATTCAGGATTTGACACGTACGCTATGTCGGCACCGGCCTTGGCGAATTGCTCTATGACTCGTTGGCCAGTACCTACGGGAACGGTACTTTTTTGCACGTAGACAGTACCTAGTTTGGCATGCTTGGCGGTTTCTTCTGCCGCTGCAAATACATACGTAAGGTTTGAGCTACCGTCGGGGTTGTCTGGTGTGCCGACGCAAGAAAACACGATATCACTTGTGGGTACGCATTCGGCGTAGTTGTCTGTAGGTAGTAGTGAACCGTTGTCGATGGCTAGTTTGATTAATTTGTCGATTCCTTGCTCAAAAAAGAACGAACGGCCAGATTTTATGACCTCGAGTCGTTTTGGGTTTGGTTCTATGAGGTGTACTTTGTAGCCGGCGTGCGCAAATAGGACTGCGGAGGTTAAGCCGACGTAACCTGCTCCTAGAATGGTTATTTCATCTTGTTTTTCCATGATCAATTTAAAGAGACATCAGGTAATTACCGTAGCCAGATTTTTTTAGAGGCTCAGAAAGTCCGACAAGTTGCTCTTTGGCAATGTAATTTTCATGATAGGCAGTTTCTTCGGGACTGCCGATGATTTGACCGGTGCGTTTTTGAAGCACCTTCACGTAGTCGGTCGCGTCGGTCATGCTGTCGATGGTACCCGTGTCTAGCCAGACGTCACCGTCGTTTAGTGTGGTGACTTGGAGCTTGCCACGCTTCAGGTATTCGTCATTGATACTGGTGATTTCTAGTTCGCCACGCTCGCTTGGTTGGATGTTTTTGGCGATTTCTATGACGTCGTTGTCGTAGAAATAGAGGCCCACAACGGCGTAGTCAGACTTCGGCTGAGTTGGTTTTTCCTCGATTGAAATAGCCTTGTTGTCTTCGTCGAATTCGACCACGCCATAGCGTTCAGGGTCGGAGACTTGGTAGGCAAACACAACACCGCCGTCAGGATCGGTGCACTTTTTTAGAGACTCACTTAGTCGATGACCATGGAATATATTGTCGCCGAGTACCATGGCAACTTTGTCGGTACCAATGAATTCTTCGCCGATGATAAACGCTTGGGCAAGGCCGTCCGGCGAGGGTTGGATTGCGTACTGGAGGTTGATGCCCCACTGTGAACCGTCGCCGAGCAGGTTTTGAAACGATGCTTGGTCTTCGGGCGTCGTGATGATCAAAATGTCGCGAATACCGGCAGACATGAGCGTGGTGAGTGGATAATATACCATCGGTTTGTCATAAATAGGCATTAATTGCTTGCTGATACCTTTGGTGATAGGCCAAAGTCGTGTACCTGAACCACCTGCTAAAATAATTCCTCGCATTTTGTAATTCCTCCGTAGACCTACTGTTTTTCTAGATATTCCCTAAGCGCTTGTTTCCACTCGCGTGGCGTGAAGCCTGCGGCCTTTATTTTACCAAGGTCGAGCGTACTTTGTAAGGGGCGAGGAGCGACACCTTCTTTGCCGGCGTAATATTCCTCGGTTGTGACTGGAGTGATGTCGTTGCCCGATTTGCCGACAAATTCATATACCTCTTTGGCGATGTCGGCCCAGCTGGCTGGCTCGCCTTCGTTTGACAAGTTATATGTGCCATAAGAGGCGTTGCTAGTAAGCAGATGAGAGATTGCTGCAGCGAGGTCTTGCGTGAAGGTGAGGCGACCGATTTGGTCGCTAACGACGCTTGGTTTTACGTCACGTTCAGCCAAAGACTTCATGGTGAGTACGAAGTTTTTACCGTCGCCGATGACCCAACTGGTACGTAGTAGATAGTGTCGTGGCGTAGTGCTGACGATTAGATCACCCGCCGCTTTGCTTTGCCCATAAACACTAAGCGGTGAAAGCGCTTCGTTTTCGGTGTGAGGGTCTTGTGTGCCGTCGAATACATAGTCGCTAGATACGTGGACGAGCGTAATGTCGTTTTCGTTGCAGATTTTAACTAAGTTTGTGAGCGCGGTGGCATTTGCGAGCCATGAGTCTTTGCGGCCGTCTGGAGTTTCGGCGAGGTCAACGGCTGTATAAGCAGCAGCGTTGAGAATAGTCCCGTAATCACGCCAGCGTCGACCTGTGATAATTGCAGGGTCACTCATGTCAAAGGTGTCGCGGTCAACTTGCTCGGCGTCAGGAAATACTGCAGAAAGCGCTCGGCCGAGTTGACCGTAGGCGCCGACAATCAGGGTCTTTTTTGGTCTGATAGGTGTGGCATCTTTGAGTGACGGGTGGTTTTTGTCTTTTTCGGATACCTCGCATTCACTGAGCGGAATTGGCCAGTCGATACCTAGTGTCTCGTCAAACATGCTGACATTTGAATATTGTGCATCTGCCGACCAATGGTCGTTTACTAGGTAGCTATAGACGGTTTCGTCTTCGAGAGTTTGATAGCCATTAGCAACGCCACGGGGTACGAAGACGGCTTTGGTTGGGTCTACTTCGGTTGTAAAGACTTTGCCGTAGGTTTCGCTGCCCTCGCGAATGTCTACCCAGAAGCCAAAGATTTTGCCTGACCCGAGTGAAATAAATTTATCCCACGGTTCGGCATGGATGCCACGAGCAACACCGCGCTTGTCGTTGAACGAGAAATTGTTTTGTACTGGTTTTAGGTCGGGCAGGCCAAGTTTGAGCATCTTTTCGCGTTGCCAATTTTCTTTGAACCAGCCACGGTTGTCGCCGTGGAGTATGAGGTCGTAGACGACGAGCCCTTTGATGGGCGTTTCTGTTACTTTTAGTTCTTTTTTAAATTCGAGTTCTGACATGAATTCAGTATATCACCTAGTGGTCAACTACCATGGTAAGATCGTAGGTGTGAAATTGAAGGTAGTTTGTCTGAATTTGATGCACGGCGGCGAGCTGTTCGAAAATGTTATAGATTTTTTGAATAAACAGGAAGCGGATATCGTGCTGACGCAAGAAACGTACAGTTGCGAAGACCCAACGGTTGAGCGACAGTATCGTACGATGCAAACTATGCCACAGCTACTTGGTTATGACTATGTGCACCTTGCGCCGACATATCGGGACTTTGACAGGACTAACGGTAGGGCTCAACGGGGCAATGGTGTATTTTCAAAATACCCTCTAACGCCAAAAGAAACGGTGTTTTTTGACGGAGAATACTCCGAAGATTATCGCGACGTGCCCGGACAATTTCAAAACTGTCCGCGTAATTTGGAGCATGTCGTGCTACACACTCCAGCAGGTGATGTTGATTTATTTAACATCCAAGGCGTTTGGGATATGGACGGCGACAACTACAGCGAGAAGCGCCAACACATGGCGCAGACTGTCATAAGGGAGATTGAAGGTTTAAAAAGAGTGATATTGGGTGGAGATACCAATGCCAAGCCGTATAATCAAGCAATTATAGAGATTGATCAACACCTGAAGAGTGTGTTTGGTAAAGACGAGCTAATAACGACGTTTAATATGAGGCGTAAAGATAACCCAGGTTATGCATCGGCCGTGGTGGACATGATATTTGTCAGTCCTTCGATACAGGTGGTCGAAAAAAGCTGTCCGGACGTTGACGTGTCGGACCATTTACCACTAGTTGCTACGTTAGAGATTTGATTACTGCCCTTGTTGAGCGTATTTGGCTTCGACTTTGGCTTTTTCGGCTTTCCACCATTCGTCGTTTTGCTTGTACCAGTCAATAGTGGCGAGTAGACCGTCGCGCATACCGCCCTGGTCGGTGTATTGTGGTTGCCAGCCGAGTTCGGTGCGAAGCTTGGTACTGTTCATAGCGTAGCGCATGTCGTGGCCCGGACGGTCGTTGACGTGCTCGTACCAGTCGGCACCCTTACCCATGAGTTCGCATATTAGTTCAATGACTTGCTTGTTGTTTACGTGGTCGTTGTCGGCACCGATGATGTAGGTGTCGCCGAGTTTGCCTTTATCAAGAATTAGATGAACAGCAGAGTTATGGTCGTCAACATGGATCCAGTCGCGGACTTGTTCGCCCGTGCCATATAGTTTTGGTTTGATGTCGCTTAGGATATTGGTGATTTGGCGCGGGATGAATTTTTCGATGTGTTGATATGGTCCGTAGTTGTTGGAACAGTTGCTGATAGTTGCCAATATATCGAAACTTCGAATCCATGCACGGACTAAGTGGTCGGAGCTAGCTTTGCTAGCAGAGTATGGGCTAGATGGGTTGTATGGCGTTTCTTCTGTGAAGCGATTTGGGTCGTCTAGCTCAAGGTCGCCAAAGACTTCGTCGGTGCTGACGTGGTGAAGACGTTTGCCGTGCTTGCGCACCGCTTCGAGTATATGGAAGGTGCCAATGATGTTGGTATTGATAAATGGCCATGGGTCGTTGAGCGAATTGTCGTTGTGCGATTCAGCGGCAAAGTGTACGACGATGTCGTTGTTGCCGACAAGTTCGTCTACAAGTTCCTTGTCACAGATGTCACCTGTGATGAAATTGATTTTTTCAAGAACATCCTTGAGGTTATCCGGATTGCCGGCATAGGTTAGTTTGTCGATGACGGTTACATCGTATTCGGGATGGTTTTTGAGCGTATAGTGCACGAAGTTCGACCCGATGAACCCTGCGCCGCCGGTGATAAGCATCTTTGTCATGACAATAGTATATCGCTTTTCAAACAACGTCGTCCATTGTAGAAAACAGCAAATTTTAATAATGTGATAACTACAACAATTCTTTAAGCATCTTGAGGCCTCGTACTGCCGAGGGGAAATAGACTTTATTTAAGTCAATATCCTCAAATGACATGAAGGACGCCGAAGCGACATCGTCCATTGGATTCAAGGTTACGTCATCTTCAATACGAGCCCAATACATACACGTGAGAACGGGTATTGCCTCGCCGCCATATTCGTATTGATCAACACCGCTCAGTAGATAAGTTAGGTCGGTATATTGGTTTTTGTTGATACCGATTTCTTCGGCAACTTCTCGTTCAATGGCTTGTTCGAATGTTTCTATGTCGCCGTCGAGAAAGCCACCGGGTGCGTCAAGCAGACCCTTGCCAGGCTTGATTGCCCGTTCGACAATCAGGACTTCATTTTTGCTATTAACTAACCAAATAGCGGTTGCCGGAGATGAGTTTGCGAAAAGGATATGGTCGTTCGTACATTTGTAAACGTGATTATTAACATGCTGAAGTGAGGCACCACAACGACGGCAAAAGTTCATTTCCATAACTTCATTGTATACTGAGTGACATGAAAGTAGTTATTGTTAGCGGATTTTTTAATCCTTTACACGGCGGTCATCTGGACATGGTAGAGGCTGCGGCACTTATGGGCGACAAACTCATCGTAATCGTGAACAACGATACGCAACAAATTATTAAAAAAGGGAAAATAATTCTAAACGAACAAAACAGAGCGCGGTTAGTAGGTGCACTGCGCATGGTTGACGACACAGTGATATCGATTGACGAAGACCCAACGGTCATAAAGACACTACAGATGATTGCCATTCAGCATCCTGGAGATGAGCTGATATTTGCAAACGGCGGCGATAGAGATTCAGAGAAGGTAATACCGGAAACGCAAGTATGCAAAGATTACCACATACAGATGGTCATGGGCGTAGGCGGCACGGAAAAATCAGACTCCTCTACGAGAATCAATCAAGCGAACGGTCACGAAAAGTAGTTTTTAATCTTCGCGAAAGTTCTTTTTGAACACATTTGTGTCGCGGATTTCGGCGCCGCGGTTAAGGTAGAAGTGTTGCGCGGCTATGCGCGATGAACGTGAGGTGAAGTGCAGTTCGACGTCTCGCTCGACGCACCATGCGCCCATTTCTTTCCAGAGCGCACTTCCCACACCTTTAGTTTCAGGATCGGTGACGAAATCTTCTAGGTGCGCTTTGCCGCCAGCGCCCGCCCCCAAGATGAGGCTAAGTGTTGCAGCGCCAACGATACGTCGGGTATCTTCGCGTGCCACTAGCTGATCATGGTAGTCCGACTCAATAATGGCACGCAGGCGTTCTTCGGGGATAGGGGTGCTTAAAAAAGATTCGCTCAAAAACGGCATTAATCGCCCAATGCCTGCGGCATCTTCTGGCGTATACGCTCGCAATCGTTCAACGGAAATCATAGAGGTATTTTACCACGACAGACGCTAGTTTAGTTGTAATATTCACATTTTATTAAATTTATAAAAAAATGTTACGATAGGAATATAAGCATGACGAACATTCATGCGCCGAAAGGATTGAATTCATGTGCGGAATCGTTGGCTATATCGGTGACAAGGAAGCCCAGCAGGTGCTGCTGAGCGGTCTTAAGCGGTTAGAATATCGAGGCTATGACAGCGCGGGCGTGGTGACGATAAACAAAAAAAGGGCGGCAACGCTTCTTCGCGAAAAGGGAAAAGTTGTCGAACTAGAGAAGAAGGTAGCAACTCACAAAACCAATGATCGGGTAGGCGTAGGTCACACTCGCTGGGCGACGCACGGCGAACCGAGTAAACGAAATGCGCATCCGCACGAGGTGGGCGATATTTACTTGGTGCATAACGGCATCATTGAGAACTATCAGGACTTGAAGGATGAACTGACGAAGTACGACTACCACTTTAAGAGCGACACGGACACCGAGGTGCTGGCGGCACTTATAGACTACATGCACCACGATGCCATTAGTTTGCTCGATGCAGTGAGCGGTGCCCTGGAGATGGTGGTGGGTGCGTATGGTATAGCCGTACTAAGTCGTAAGAATCCTGATGAAATTGTAGTGGCACGAAAGGGTAGTCCGCTGATTGTGGGAGTGGGCGATTGTGAGGTGTTTATAGCGAGCGACGCATCGGCACTTGTTGGTTATACGGATCGGGTGATTTATTTGCATGATGGCGAAATTGGTTTGTGTACACGGGATGGTGTACAAATGTATGACATTGAGGCGAATGCAATTGAAGCGGATGTCGAAAAGCTAGAGCTAGATATGCAGTCGATTCAAAAGAAGGGTTTTGACCACTTCTTGCTAAAAGAAATTCACGAGCAGCCGGAGAGCTTGCGGAGTACACTTAGCGGACGCGTGAATACTAAGTCGGCGACAGTAAGACTGGGTGGTCTAAATATGACTAGCGAGGAGCTGAGGCAAATTGAGCATGTGATGGTGATTGGTTGTGGTACCGCCTACTATGCCGGACTACAAGCAGGCTACCTAGTGGAGCAGGTGTTGGGCGATGTGACATTTAGCTCATATATTGCAAGCGAATTGCGTTATAGGTCGTTTGTCGTACCGAAAAATACAATGGCATTGATTGTGAGTCAGAGTGGTGAGACGGCAGACACACTTGCATGCCTACTGGAGCTTAAGCGTCGCGGAGTGCGAACTTTGGGTGTGGTCAACGCTGTTGGTAGCACTATTGCTCGAGAAGTGGACGGTGGTGTATATGTACATGTAGGTGCAGAAATCAGTGTGGCAAGTACCAAGGCGTTCACGAGTCAAGTAGCAGCGATTTTGATGTTTGGCTTGATGGTGGCGCAGGCAAAAGGCTTGGGTGCAAAAGAGATATCAGGCTATATACGCGAGCTGGAGTTGTTGCCGACTGAAATAGAAAAAGTCATAGAGAACCATGAAAAGGAGCTTGAAAAGCTTGCAGGTAAGTACTCACACTATGAGCACGCATTGTACGTGGGACGCGACACGCTCTACCCTGTGGCGATGGAGGGAGCGCTGAAGCTCAAAGAGGTTAGTTACGTGCAAGCTGAAGGCTACGCTGCTGGCGAGCTTAAGCATGGTCCGATTGCGCTAATCGATGATCGATTTTTTGAAGTGTTTTACCTGCAAGACAACTGGCTATACGAAAAGTCACAAAGCAGTCTGATAGAAATGAATACGCGTGGAGCGCACATGATAGTGATCACTGACACCACCAAGCGCATATCTGCCGAGCATGTAGTGCGGGTGTCGACGAAGCTTGAGTTACTCACACCACTGGTGTTTAATGTGCTGTCGCAGCTGCTTGCCTACTATGTGGCGGTGGCGAAAGGCAATGACGTGGACCAACCGCGTAATTTGGCCAAGAGCGTGACGGTAGAGTAGAGCGTTTGATCGCCACCGTCAGCTTTATTTTTTGTACCATTACGGTTATGCTATAGGTATATGCGGAGGCTAATTCTAGCGATCGTTGTATCTCTCGTATGGGTGGCGGGTAGTCATACCGGAGTTGCTAATGCATTGTCGTCGGGCGACAAGCTCCTTGTTAGTGCAGATAATACCTTTTACGTATATGTGAAGGCTGGTGAAAAGCTGAGCGTTGCTTTTATTCGTTCTCAATATTACGAGGTTAATATTAATATGCTGCGCGTAGATGTTAGCATTACGGTAGATGGGCCGGATGTTAAACAACAAAAGTGTATTGCAAAAAGAGATATAGCTGTTGGTAAGGGTTGTGTATTTAAGCCCGTGACAGCAGTGAAGACTGGTATATGGCGAATTAATTTTACACCCGCAAAGGGTGCGAGGCCCTTCGAAGAGGTTTCACCAACTGTACGTTGGGGAAAGAATCTATTTTCGTGGGATATTACAGTTACGGGTAATAATGGTGAGCAACACGGGCGTATGTGGACAGAAGGGTATGCTACGAGACAGTCAGATCCAAACCAAGCCGATGCTACTAATGATTTCACATACTACTATGTTAGCGAAGACGGATATATATATAAACAAACAGAGAATCAGTACAATGGTCAGGTTTCAATTTTATCGGCAGATTCGATAGGAATTCGCAAGGATGGGGGTTGTATATCAGTGTATCAAAGTACAGAGGTGGAGGATAAAGACTACACGCCAGCATTGGGTAGCTGCGGCGATAAATATAAGTTGTTTTTTGAGCAACCAGCTGGTGATTTGCCAACCAACTCCGTCCGTTGGGATGGAACCAAAGATTGGATGCTTCCCAATGTTGGTCACCCAGTAATCAGTGAGCTTCACTTCATACCGGACGGCTCCAAGGATCAGCTTTCGGGCAATATAACGTTTTTCTTGCACAATTTCATAGGTCAATACCAAGTCAAGGTAGACACCGATGGCGACGGTAGTTTCGACGGACAAAACGACGTGACGCTCAACGAGCAGATGAGCGGTTTGTCGAATGATTTATTGCGTATACCTTTTCAGGGCGTAGATAAAACGGGCGGAATTATATCGCCATCGAGCAAGATCGGTATAGAAGTTGTAATCACAAGGGTTGCAGAGATTCATTTTGTAGCCAGTGACGTTGAGGGAAGAGGTGGGATTGCTGTTACCCGACTTAACGGTGATAATGCTCCGACGACACGACTGTGTTGGAACGATGCTGACCTGGTGCCAATAGCGGATATACGCTTCACTACGACAAATGTTGATGGACGAGATTGTCCTGAGAGTGGAGGCGGTATACATGGATGGGCATATGACAATTACTCATGGGGAAACGGTCGGTATATCGACGATTGGACATATGCAACCGCCAAATTAGATGGCAAAAATACTGTGACGTACCCAGAATCAACTACGGAAGCAATTGCAAAAAAGCAGAGTAACTGGCTACCGGCAATACTTGCCGGTGGGGCCGTAGTACTGATTGGTTCTGTCGTGGTAGTTGTTGTGATAGTTCGACGCCGAAAAACACCCCCACCAGTTGCGCCGCTAGCGCCTCCAGGCGTGCAGTCGACGGGGTCGCAAGAGCCAACAAGTGAACAGCCGTCGGACCTTGATAGGTACTAGATATTTACGTAGAGTAGAGGATTGATTTTTTATCAATTTTATGCTAATATTACATCTGTTAGTTAGCAAAATATAAACATGTCAAAACCTGAAGAAATGCTACCGCCGCAAAATGAGCCCGAAAGTGCTCAACTTGACTACGTAGAAGAACTGCCCGATTTAGCGACTATACAAGAGCGGCACCCTGATTGGCCAAAGCTTGAATTGTCGTTTTATTTTGCGCCCCATGGCAACAACAAGGACATGGAAGGTATAGCGCCTCAATTAGCAAAGGCAGACATTTTACTCTATGAAGAAGTTGTGGCGCATGAGGATGATGTCGCAATTCGGTACGAGAACTTAGATGATTTTAATAAGCTTTCTGTTAATCCTGCTGTGAGTCTGCGCCGCGCAATGAGAGACGGCGAAGTAAGCGGGTCGTCGTATGAGCCGCTATTAAAAGGCATCTATAAGTCAAAAAAAGCAATCGGTTTGATAGATATAGGCGACACTAATTATGAACGAGAATTAGTGCAAGAAATGCAAACTTTGTTTGACCAGTCCTGGATAAAAGGAATGGAGTATTCGGAAGCTTTGAGTGCGTACAACGAAACTTGGGCAAGGATGGGTGAACTGATGCACCAAAGAGAAGTGTTGATGGTGGAGAAATTTGAAAAAGAAATCGACCGAATACTATATGCACGACCGGATTTGCTAAAGCGCGAAAACGTAAGGATCCTTATTTCAATGGGAGCGGGCCATACGACGCTTCGTCACTTGTTTCGACAGGCTGGTATGCGGTCTGAACGGAACTTTTCTGCCGAGTCGCCCTATACATTTAACTACCTTAACGAGCTAATAAGGACGCATATGTTTAATCGCGAACCGTCTGAAAGGCTTGTGAAGCAAGCGTTGACCGAAAGTATTCTAAGTAGGTCGCTCGATGAAATGCGAGAGAATTTTTCCATACGCACAGACGACGACGACACCTATAAACGAAGGATTGTTTCGTTGCTGACAGACGACGAGCTAGAGGGTGCTTATGAAGCGTGGAGTGAGCATGCTAATTTACGTGCGTACTTTGATAACGTGCTCCAGCGACACGACGTAGATCACCTAGCTAGAAGCGACAAAGAAATACGCGAATTTATAAAAAGGCCCAAGAAAACTGCACGGAATCTGGCGAAGATTGCTTTGCGCGACTTGTTTCGTAAGGGCAAGTAAAAAGACCTAATTTTAAGCTGCTTTTAACACAATTTTTACTTTCTGTGTATAATGGGGGGTAATGAAAGTTTGGAACGCGAGGAGTATTGTCCTTTATTTGTCTGTTGCTATGGCTCTGTTTACAATTGCTTTGTTACCAAAGTTGGTGAGTGCAGACGCACTGTCATGGACAAACAATTCTCCGGTAGTTGAGAGCGTAAAAGATGCGAGTAGCGATTGGAAATGGCGAGATTTGTGCCAAGCTAAATACAATACAGCCGCCGCGACAACTATAGACGTAGTGGGTACCGGTGGTCAGCCTACGCCAAAAACTAACTGTGTAATGGGTGAGGACGAAAATTATCAGTTGTTTAGTTACAACAACTTCCATGGCCTGGCTGTAAAATTTGTTGGCGACAAAGCCTCACATGCCATAAATGGGATTACATGCACGTACTCATGTATTTATATGCCGAGCAGGGATGTATTAGCTGTGGTTAGTCACACTACGTACATTGGCGCCGGTCAGATAGACATTTACAAAAACTTTGTCAGTAAGTTGAAGCTTCAGGGTGGTGAGAATGTACTTAATAATCATTTTTATGCCGTAGGACAAACACAACCTGACCAGACCATTAGTAATGATGCTGGTAGTGGGGCGCCAGGCTTTTTGGGTGTAGCTAAGCATATGCAACACTCACCAAACGACAAGTGGTTGGTGGTGGAATTTGTAGGTCTGGGGTTGGTACGAATAGATATGGATACCATGCAAATGGTGAAGTTCTCTGATTGGAAAACCAACTACACGATAGGGTATAGCCCAACTATAGAATTCAACATTACTAACGACGGTCAGCATGTTGCCGTGCTTGGGCAAAATACATTAAATTCCATCTATGACATTTCAGGTAGTTGCGGTAATGTGTTGCCGGATAACGCGATATACGCTGACCTGGTAAAACTACAAGATACACCGTGTCCTGTGGTCGAAGTTGTTCACGGACCAGATATTGGTAATGGCGTAATTGATCGTCCGAATGCAATGTATCAGCCAAAATTTAGCGAAGATAGCGGCGAGATTAGCTTTTACGCGACATCGTATGATAGTGCGATTGTGCCGAAATATGTGACTTTGCGGGCGGCGAATTATATTGGTCCACAGCCGTTAGACTACCTGGCTTTGGGTGATTCGTATTCGAGTGGTGAGGGGGACACTACGAAAAAGACCGACGGAACGAAGTATTATTTACCAGGTACTGATGTCGCTAGCGATTATGCAAATGGAGTCCCGGAAGAGAAGTGTCATATTAGTAGCAGGTCGTATCCATTTTTGCTACGAACCTTAAGTGGGATTGCTGATGACAAGATGAGGTCAGTCGCCTGTAGTGGGGCAGTTGGATCGGATATTTATGGGTGGTCGAGTTCGTTTGATGACAATGGTCATTTCCTCGGACAATACGAGGATGGTAAGCCAAGGCTTGCGGGTTTACCAAACATCAAGCAGCTACAAGACCAGGCAAGAAGCAACTTTACACCCGGTCGTATACAGCAGATAGAGTTTATAGAGAGGAACAAACCAAAAGCTACTACACTTAGCATCGGGGGTAACGATGTGTTATTTGGCGAAATCATTAGGAGCTGTGTCACGAAGATAGGCCTAGATAGTATTTGTGAGTGGGCTCAGAGCAACCAGAGTGACCCGGGCGCTCCAGGTCTAAAACGACTGGGTGAGATGATAGGCGGAGAGTATAGCGCTCTCCAAAACTTGTACATGCAACTCAAAAACGCTTCACCCGAAACGAAAATATATGTATTAGGTTATCCGCAATTCATAGACAGCTCATCATCCCACTGTCCAACAAATTTTGGTCTAAATCAGACAGAGAGACAGATGATTACCGAAGGGGTTGCTTACATGAACCAAGTCATTAAGGCGGCCGCGAATGCTGCCGGTGTGTACTACGTGGATATCGAGAATAGTCTTGGTGGCCACGTATTGTGCGGCTCAGAGGCTTCGTATGTGAACGGTACTGCAACGGGTGTCATTGGCATGATTGCACCAAATATATATGAGCAACAGGAGGCCTATCATCCTGACGCCGATGGGCACTTGGCCGTATTTAAAACGATAGGCTCCGGCCTTAACGGCCAGACGCTAACCTCTTTTGGTAATTGCAACCAAATAATCATATGCCCAGCTTCAAACCAAGCAACACAGCCGCCAATCCCTAGTTATTTTAGGATTAGTCCGACCATCGACACGATTATTATTAAGGCTATTAATTTCGTAGTGTCCGCGGGTAAATCTATAGGTGACGGCATTACCTCAATCGTCAAAAGCCAGGTGCTAAATATTCACTCGCCCTCACGTTATTTTGCCGCCGGTAGTAATGTATCTGTAAATATTTACTCCAATCAGGTTAATCTCGGTACGCTTGTTGCGAATGAAAATGGTAGCATAGACGCCTCGATAACGGTTCCGTCTGGTCTTGAAGCAGGTTACCATACGATTATCTTCACCGGCACGACATACTCGGGTGACCCTATCGAGTATACGCAGATTGTCCTCGTGCAAGGTTCTAATCCCGATGATATCGACGATGACGGCATAATTGATAGCAAAGACCCTTGCCTGTTCGTTACTGCTAGTGGGGTTGATGGTGACATGGATGGTATAGATGACGCATGTGATCCTGTGCTCGGAGACACGCCGCCCGCAACGCCTGTTACTACGCCAACACCAGCGCCTACGACTCCGTCACCTACGCCAACTCCTTCCTCCGCTCCTACACCAAGTCCCAAACCAAGCCATCATGGTCATGGTAAGTCAAGTATATTGTCATTTGTTAAGTTTATACATAGTTTAATAGTGTCATTTGTGAAACTTGTGTTGAGTGTCGCAAGACACGCGCTATTTAGATTTTAAAACCAACCAGTAAAAGAACGGGCGAAAGATTTATTTTGCTATACTGATAATGTTTATGGTAAGACAAAAGACAAAACAGACTCTTCAGGCGCTCGAAAAGCGCGCAACCCTAGAGAGTGGTAGGTCTGCGAGTAGAAAATTAGCACGAAGCACGCGCAAAAGCACCAAACGCTTTAGGTGGGGGATAGTTGTTGTTGCAGCACTAACAGTTTTCATAATTAGCTGGATTTCTGGAATTTTTTCTTGGGGTGTAAAATACGTTGAATGTCAAAAACCGCCAACATCCATAACGTCGCCCGGACTGTGGTCGGGCTCGTCGATAGGCGTTCCTCAAGAGCCGGGTGATGCCAACTATGGCCCTGGAATTGGAAAAACGTATACATGTACGGCAAAAAAGGATATGTATCCAGACAATTCACCACGACGGTAAAGAGTTTAGTCTTAGTGTGTTAAATTTTGGTACAAGAGGACGTTCCTCCTAAGGTGTAATTTCATACCAGTTATAGTACAGTGAAAAGTATGCCGTCGCGAAATGTCATAAAAGAACAAGCCCCAGAGTCGTACTATCATGTGTATGCCAGGGGTTCGAACAAGCAAAAGATATTTCTTGAAGCGGCTGATTATAAATATTTTCTCAATCTCTTTGAACGTTATCTGTCTGACGAACCGGCAATAAGTAAGACTGGCGAGATTTACCCCCACTTCAAAAACCAAGTTATCCTCCTCACGTATTGTCTCATGAGCAACCATTTTCATCTGCTTATGTACCAAAAGGACATCCCCTCGTTGGAGAAATTTATGCGCAGCCTGATGACGAGCTATAGTAGGTACTTTAATCTGAAATACAAACGTACTGGCTCGCTGTTTGAGAGTAGGTACAAAGCGTCGAGAATTGACAGCAATTCGTACTTGCGGCACATCACCAGGTATATTCACCTCAACCCCAGACGATGGCAGACTTATAGATATTCAAGTTTAAGGCATTATGCCGAGCCTGCCGAAGCGCCCGACTGGATAGACCCAAGGGTCATATTGGAGGTTTTTGACGACACCCACCAGTACATGGAATTTGTAGCTGACTATGAAGAGCTGCGGGATGAAATAGCCGACCTGAAGCACCAATTAGCCGATCGGTGATAAAACTGACAACGTTACTATCTGTTAGAGGACAGTCCTCTAAGTAACATAGTCCATTTGTGGCGGTTGTGAAATTTATATTGAGCACGATTAGACACGCACTATTTAGACACTAACTGGGGTTAAATCCATAAGGGTTTTACTTTGTCACATTTGGTATACTAAAAAAGTTATGGTAAGAAAAAAACCGACAGCTGAGACACTTAGTAGGCTCGAATCAAAACCCACTAAGGGTGTGCCTATTCGTAAGCAAAAGGAATCATTAAGTGAGGTTCGGGCGCGGAGACAGTTGGTCTGGCTGGCGTGTTTATTGGCTGTCATTGTTCTAGGGTTTATCACAGGGATGATTCAATATACAACTAAATTGGCAGTCTGCGGGGAGCCGCCATTGACACAAAGCCTTGTCGTCGAGGGCGGTAGTCCAGTTTTGCATCCAGGTGAAGAAGGCTATGGACCAGGACTTCTCAACACATACTACTGCAAAGATGAAGCAAAGAGAAAGTTTGGTACGGACTAATCTGATCAATAGCACCATATATTTTGATTTTATATGAAACAAGAAAAGCATAGATTTAGCACCACGGCGGCGTTAAGCGCTGGTTGTCTTGTGGTACTTGCGCTTGCCTGTAGTTATAACGAGGGTTTAGTAAAGCAAAACGACGCTTATCTCGCAAGTAAGCAATGGGGTAGTTATGACTATGGCGTTGAACCGACGTATGTAATAGCGATGGCATGCATTGCTATATTTGTCATGGCCTTCACGGCGCTCTTGCTACTGAGGAAATCGGAAAAGCAGAAAAGAAGTAACGTAGGAGTATTGGTTTTCCCTGCGATACTACTACTAATAATTAATGCTTTGTGCATGTTAGACCTTTTGCTATCTAGCTGGTCAATTCCTCAACGATGCGGGGAAGGGTTCGGGCTGGGAAACTGTTTTTTGTTCGACGGACTGGGTACAATCTTTTACTACGCATCAGTCCCTCTCTTCTATTTGATTGCTGTAATCTTGTTGGTGCTGAATCGGAAATTTGGGACAAAACAGCGGAAGCTTCGGAGGTTAAAACGGAGTGACGTACCAGGAATTCTATAGATTAGGAATCACTGTCGCCAGCTAAAGTGTATGATCTTGTATATCTTGGTGACGAGCACTGATTTGTTGAAGTGTTTTGCAAAAGAGGTAATTAACTACTTCGAAAACCCGTCAGGATTTTGCGATTGCCAGTTCCAGCTGTCGCGGCAGGCTTCTTGGACGGATAGTTTAGCTTGCCAGCTGAGCTCGCGCTCGGCTTTGGACACGTCGGCGTAGCAGGCGGCGATGTCGCCAGCGCGGCGTGGCGAGACTATGTAGGGGACTTTTTTGCCACTGGCTTCTTCGAATGCATGGATTAGCTCGAGGACTGAGGTGCCACGGCCGGTGCCGAGGTTATAGACTTGAGCGCCTGGTCGCATGTGAGTGAGCGCCGCAACGTGCCCACGGGCGAGGTCGACCACGTGGATGTAGTCGCGTACGCCAGTGCCGTCGACCGTGTCGTAGTCGTCGCCAAATACAGATAGTTTGTCGCGCTTGCCTACGGCAACTTGGGCGATGTATGGCATGAGGTTGTTTGGAATGTCTTTGGGGTCTTCGCCGATCAGGCCGGACTCGTGCGCGCCGATGGGGTTGAAGTAGCGCAAAATGGTTACGGACAGGTCATCGTTGGCTATTACTGCGTCGCGCAAGATTTCTTCGCACATGTATTTGGTTTTGCCGTAGGGATTGGTCAGGTCGATGCCGACGGGTGAGTCTTCGGTGAGTGGCATGTGCTCGGGCGTGCCATAGACGGTTGCTGATGAACTGAAGACGACTTGTTTGACGTTGTGTTGCTGCATGACTTCTAGCAGCGTGAGCGTCGAATCAAGATTGTTTTTGTAGTAGAGCAGAGGCTTTGCAACTGATTCGCCGACGGCTTTGAGGCCGGCGAAATGAATGACGGCATCGAACGAATGTTCGCTGAATATCTTGCCGAGCGCATCGGTGTCGCGGACGTCTACTTCGTAAAAAGGAATTGTGTTGCCTGTGATTTTTTCAACCCGATACAAGGCCTCAACACTACTGTTGATTAGGCTGTCGACGACAACGACATCGTAGCCTGCGGCGATGAGTTCTATGACGGTGTGAGAGCCTATGTAACCGGCACCGCCAGTTACGAGAATGTTCACGCACGGTCTCCTGTGTAACTGTCGCGCACGACTTTGCGGATTTTTGTTATGAAGAGAGATTTGTCGAAGCGCTTGGCTTTGCGACGGAGGGTTGCTGGGAGGAAGTTGATAGCTTGAGCGTCGCTTATGGCGGTAGCTACGGATTCGACAGTTTGATCGCGGAAAAGTATGCCGCTGACGCCGTCGTCGACGATGTCTTTGGCGCCGCCACGGCCAAGAGCGATGACTGGCGTGCCCGCTGCAAGTGCTTCGGCGGCAACGATACCGAAGTCTTCTTCGGCTGGGAATATGGCTCCACGAGCACGATTGAGTGCTTTGGTGACGGCTTCGTCAGACGCGTCGCCATTGCGGTCGGTATGGAACTCGACTTTGGGCCCAGCTAGCGAGATCAAGTATTCGTGCTCGCTACCACTACCAAATACTTTGAGTGGCACTTTGAGCTCGGTAGCGGCTGCAACAGCTAGGTCTATACGCTTGTAGTGGACTTGGCGGCCAAGAGCAACGTAGTAGTTGCCGCGAGTACGGGCTGGTTCGAAACGGTTGACGTCTACTGGTGGGAATATGACGGTGGAGTTGCGGCCGTAGTACTTTTTGATGCGGTGCTGCACGACAGTACTGTTTGCTATGAACACATCAACGTTTTGAGCCGCCTGGTAGTCGGCTTTTTTTAGTGGCGGTACAAAAATCGGCATAGCTAGGCGAATGAGCCAATTGAGTCCGCCAAAGCCTGGGTCGCGCTTGTAATCGTTGTAGTGCGACCAATAGTAGCGGATGGGTGTGTGGCAATAGCAGATGTGTATTTGGCCGGGGCGAGTTTTGCGCACCTGCTTGGCTTCGGCGCTAGAACTGCTGATGATAATGTCGTATTCCGACAAGTCGAGAGCGCGGAATGCCTTTCCGCGCAGGTGAGGGAAGAATTTGTGCAGTCGACGCATAGGGCCTGTGAGATTTTGCAGATAAGTGGTGCGGACGTCGAGGCCGGCAAATTCAGGCATGTTTTCGGGCACGAATGTACTGGTATAAATCGGTGCGTCGGGAAAGGCTTCGTGTAGTGCCAAAACGACTTTTTCGGCACCGCCCATGTTGGTCAGCCAGTCGGCGACGATAGCGATTTTGGGTGCGGCCATTATTTTGCTCCTGTACGTCGGAACACGACAGCGATGGTTTTGAAAAGTATTTTAACGTCGAGCCAGAATGACCAGTTTTGAGCGTAAAACATTTCGAGTTCTATGCGCTCCTCGAATGACAGGCTACTACGGCCAGATACTTGCCAAAGGCCGGTGACGCCGGACTTGACGCTGTGTAGTAGTGCGGTTTTGGCTGGAGAAAAGTTGGCTTCTTGCGGCAAGATAGGGCGTGGTCCTACGAGGCTAAGGTCGCCACGAATGACGTTAATAAGCTGAGGTAGTTCGTCGAGGGAAGTTTCGCGTAGGAAGAGGCCGAACTTGGTGACGCGCGGATCGTTGTTGACCTTGCGGACTTGCTCGTATTCCCGAGCTAGGTCTTCGCGACCCATGTTGCGAAACTCTTCGGCGGCGTCAACTTTGCCGTATTCTGGTCGCATGCTGCGGAATTTGATCAGGTCGACGGGCTGGCTGAATCGACTGAGGCGTTTACTGACGTAAAAGATTGGGCCAGGGTTGAAGATTTTTTGCAAAACAAGGAGCACCACAAAAACCGGTGACAAGATGATAAGAGCAATAAGCGCGATGACGCGGTCAAAGATACTCTTCATGATTGCGCCCCAGCCAATCAACGGCGTCTGGCTGACACCGATCATAGGGTAGCCGAGGAAAACGTCGACTGTGTTTTTGCCACTATAAAATTCTGGCTCGCCCGGTATGAAGTTGTAGCTGATGTGGTTTACCTGTGCGGCACCGAGCACTTGCTGGTTGCGCTCTGCGCTGTCGTATAAATCAGTTTGAATGATGGTGGTGATACGGAGATCGCGTACCTTTTTGAGCGCTTCTTCGACTGTGGAAAAATGGTGGACATCTAACCCGCGGGGGATGTATTTGGCTGGTCCTGCAAGGGCGACGATTTTGTAGCCGCTTTCGGCGGTGTTGGACAAGTTTTTGGCAATGTCGCGAGTGGCGTCGCTGCTACCGATGACAAGAACTCGACTAATACCGTGGCCAAAGCGGAACATAAGTTCGCGGACAAGGCGAAGGATTTCACGCTCGAGTAGGAGTAACAGAAATGATCCGGCTAGTGCATAGACGGCAACGAGTCGGGCGGGGAAGATGTGCTTTTCGCTGACATATTCCCAGCCGATGACGACAAGAATGCCAATGAACGCACCGAGTAAAATACGGCCCCATTCTACCAGGCGACGAGTGTAGGTACTGGGCTGGTACATGCCGAGTGCCGCAAAAAGGACGATCCATATAGGCACGATGACTAGCGATGCTTGCAAGTAATCAATGGCATAGACGGTGTTTAACAATGGTCGATGGTCGAAATGTACGCGAATGACGTAGGCCAACGTGAACGCAGCCAGTAGTGTGAACATGTCGACGAGGACAAGGATCAGGCTGTAGTACTTGGTGTTTTTCGACGGCATAATATATGTATCGCTATTATAACACCTTGAGCCAAGCGACATGGGGTATACTTAATTGTATGAAGCATAATCTCGTTGAGCGAGTGCTTGTCGGAACACTTTTGGTGGTTGCCGCGGGTATTGTGATACATGCGCCATTAACCGTATGGCTGGGCACTGTATGGCCTCACCAAGTGCAATTTATAAAGGCCTGGAAAGAAGTGTTAATGGGCGTGGCGTTGGTGTTGTTGATTGTAGCGGCGACGCAACGTAAGCAAATTTCGACGCTTCTTCAGGATCGACTGATGCAACTGGCGCTCGTGTATGCCGGGCTGCACTTTGTACTCGTAGCTGTGTATCAGAACGGTTTGACACAAGCTGGCGCAGGGTTGTTGATTGACTTACGATTTGTACTGTATTTCGTGCTGGTGTATGGTGCTCTTAAACTTTACCCGTGGTATCGCGAGCTGTTTGTCAAAGTATTTGCCGGCGGGGCTGTTGTGGTGCTGTTGTTTTCGGTGTTGCAACAGTTTGTGTTGCCGCGTGACTTTTTGACGCATATTGGCTATAGCAAAGACACGATCTCACCCTACTTATTGGTAGACGAGAATCCAACGTTTGTACGAATTAATAGCACGCTTCGGGGGCCAAACCCACTCGGTGCATATGCGGTAATTGTATTAAGTTTCCTAGCGGCGATTGCCATACGTGGCAGTCTGAAACGGCGCGATTGGGGCTTTTTGGGCATGGCTGCGCTAGCGGCAGGACTGACGCTGGGAGCGAGTTATTCACGAAGTGCTTTGATAGGCGCCATTGTGGCGCTGTTAGCCGTCGTGGCTGTGTCTGTGAGCAAACGTATACGACAAAAATTTGGTTGGTCGATTTTGGCGGCAACGCTCGTTGTAATCGGCGGGCTTTACGCGCTACGTGGCAGTGAATTTGTGACGAATGTAATATTGCACGACAACCCTACCACTGGTGCGTCGGTTGACTCTAACGCGGGGCACCTTAGCTCGGTAGTCGATGGTCTGAAGCTAGTTGCAAGTGAACCGTTTGGCAACGGTGTAGGTAGTACTGGTTCGGCGTCGCTTGGCGGTAGCGAGCCACTTATCATTGAAAATCAGTATTTGTTTGTAGCACATGAAGCCGGCTGGATCGGACTTGGTTTGTTTGCGTGGCTATATGTAGAAATAATGAAGCGATTGTACCAACGACGACGATCCATGTTGGCCCTTGGTGTGTTTGCTAGCGGCTTGGGGCTTGCGGTAGTTGGTTTGTTTTTGCCGGTATGGGTCGACGATACGGTGAGTATAGTGTGGTGGGGTTTGGCGGCTATTGCAGTGACTGGTCCAATAGGGGGGCATCGTGCGCGAAAGGGCAACTAAAAAACAGCAAGAATTGTTGCAGTTTATCGGTGACTTCATAGCCGAGCACAACTATGCACCAAGCTACCGCGAAGTTATGACGTCGTTGGGGTATAAGTCTGTGTCTACTGTAGCCGTGCACGTAGACGGATTAATTACAAAGGGTTTCTTGGTGAAAAAAGACAAGTCTGCCCGTTCCATACGACTGGCTTCAGAGGGACCTGAGACGGAAGAAAATACGCATTTAGCGTGGTTGCGTACGGAAATCATGAAGCGTGAAACTGCAGGTGCTGCCGACGAAGAGCTGGGCGTGCTTCGCCAAGCATTAGAGTTTTTGGACGTCTGATACTATAATGTCCTCTATGAGGCCATTGCGCCTAAAACGGCACGGAGAGTATTTACGTCAACATTGGCGAAGGTTAATCGTATCTGGTTTTAGTACGATTACATTGCTATTAATTGTTGCGCAGATGGCGTACCCCGAGGACAATTTATCACTTTATGCGATGGTTGACGGGGTTGATGTGGGTGGATTGTCTAAGAGTGCAGCGAGTAATTTACTCGACAATAAATACAAGCAGCTGCCCATTAATTTATATTTCGGGAAAAATGCTGACGCTTATAGGCAGCCGAAGCCGGGTGATATAGGTCTAACAATTAGCAGTCAGCCAGAAGTCGAGGCTAAGATGTATCCGTTTTGGTTGCGGCTTGTTCCAACTTCGTTATGGTGGGCGCACTTTGTTGCGCAGTCTGCGCCACCACACTATACGCGCGACAACACCAAGGCTGAGTCGTATGTTAAAAAAGAGCTAGGAAAGTTTTGTAACGTTACGCCACAGAACGCGTCGCTGACGTACAAGGACGATAAATTACGAATAGTACCGGCAGTAGATGGCGGCACATGTAAACTTACGGACGTCACGAAGTCGCTTCAGAGTGTAAAACCGCTACTTAAAAAATCAGATGTACGATTTGCTATGCAGCAGAGTCCAGCCAAGATCCATAATGACGTGGCGAGTGACTTTGCTAAGAAGCTGATGGACAAAACGAAGAGTGTTTCTATGCAAGCTGCAGGTACATCGGTAGCGATTCCGCAGCCGACTTTTTTGTCGTGGCTTGATTTCAAGGCGCCGGACAGCGGTATAGTAGCGACGATTAGTGCTGAACGAGCAAGTGATTACTTGGCGAAAAACGTGGCGCCAAAAGTGACAGTCGCGGCCGGTACGACCCATGTGACGACGGTGGACTTTACGGAAACGGGTCGCTCACAAGGCCAGTCGGGCCAGGTGTTTGATAGCCAGGCGACGATTGATTTGTTAAATCAATGGCTAGGAGGATCGAGCGTTGAGCTCGTGGCAAAGGTTAAAGTAGCGGCACCTGTTTTGTCGTATTCACGTAGCTATACAGCTACAGATACCGGTCTTTCGGCACTGATAACTCATTTTGCTGAGTCGCATAGTGGCGTATACGGTGTGAGCTATGCAGAGCTGAGCGGTCAGCACCGTCATGCGGGCTACAACGACAGTAGGATATTTGAAACAGCCAGCACGTATAAGCTATTTGTGGCGTACGGTACGCTTAAAAAAATTGAATCTGGCGAGTGGCATTGGTCTGATCAGATACAGGGCGGGCGCGATCTGACGAAATGCTTTGACGACATGATTGTATTGTCAGACAACGACTGCGCCAAGACGTTGCTCGTTAAAATAGGCTACGCTCAGCTGACGCATGAACTCCAGGTGATTGGTTTGTCGCATAGCTCATTTTTGAACAGCTACATTCAAACGACACCGGGCGATTTGGTAACGTATCTTGGTATGCTTGCGTCGGGCCAGCTATTGAACCAGTCGAGTACTAATACACTTATTTCGGCAATGAAGCGCAATGTTTATCGCCAAGGAATACCGTCTGGCACTAGCGCTACCGTGGCAGACAAGGTTGGGTTTTTGTACGCGCTTTTGCATGATGCGGCCATTGTATACAGCCCCAAGGGAACATATGCGCTTGTTATCATGACCGACGGCAGTAATTGGGGTACGATTGCCGACTTGACTCGTCAAATTGAAAAGTGGCGAGAAGACAACTAGGGTTGTCTAAAAGCACAAGCATAATCTATACTTGAAACTGATATGAACTCACTTGAATTGAACTATTGGTTTAAGCAGCACTGGAAGCTGGTGTTAGTAATTATTTTTTCAGTTTTATTACTGGGAGAGACGATATTTCAGATTGTTTATCCGGGGAGCCGATTAATCCCGGGGACGCGTTTGGATGGAGTTGACATAGGTGGTCTACGAAAAACAGACGCTGCCAGTAAACTCGACGCTGATTATGCTGATTTGAAACTTGATATTTATTTTGGCAAGAACCAGGCGGCATTCCAGTCGCCAAAAATGAAGGACGTTGGCATAGGTGTGGACAACGGCGCGCGTGTTGACGCCATGGACTATCCGTTTTACTTACGATTTATACCGGGATCGATATTTTGGGCTCCTGGGCTAGAGAAGCCGGGCGACATTGCATATACCTATGACAAGAACAAAATAGCCGACTATACGACCAGTAAGGTTGGTTCCGACTGTAGTATTCCACCTCAAAACGCAACTTTGAAGCTGATAGATAGCCAGTTGCAAGTCGTCGCCTCGATTACCGGAGGTAACTGTGACATCACGTTGTTTCAGCAGGCTTTAGCAAAGATTCAACCGAGTTCGAATGAGGTAAATAGCGTACGAATTTCTATAAACGAGACACCAGCACCTGTCACGGACGACATGGCGCGCAACCTTGCTGCTACGCTCAATGCGCGGCTAGCAAACCCTATGCCGATTCAGGTTGATACGTCGACTGACACGATTCCGGGCCGTGTAGTAATGAGTTGGCTCGACTTTACGGCGAACGTGCCAAAACAATCAATCGATAATAGCGCAAATCAACAGGCAAGTCTGGATTTCAGTGTTAATCAGCAACGCATGGAAGATTACTTAAAGCAGGGAATTGCTTCAAAGTTGGTAGTTCAGCCTGGGGTCAGTAAAGTTAGTACAAGTGACTTTAAAGAAACTTCCCGAGTAAACGGCGCTAATGGGCGAGAGCTCGATATGCCAAAGGCTGTGCAGTCGGTCATGGATTATATAAATGGCAAGAATCAAAAAGCGATTGGTGCAACCAGCGTCGTGGGACCAACTACCGTCTACAAACGCAGCTATTCGCCGACAAATGAAGGCTTCTCGGCACTGTTGGCACAATATGCACAGGACAATCCTGGAACTTGGGGATTGGCTTTTACGGAATTGAGTGGCGTGCGTCATCCGCGAAGTGCTTCATTTAACGGCGATGTAAAGATGAAATCTGCAGGTGTCCATGCGCTTTACTTGGCGTATACATACCTTATGCAGAAAGCAGCCGGCATAGCGCGGCCGGTTGATGTCATAAGTGGTGATACGAGTGCTCAGGAATGTTTCAAACTGATGTTGCAGCAGTTCGACGTGGCTTGTACGCGAGGTTTTTACAATAAGTTTGGCTATGCCACAATCAACTCACGAGCAAAAGAAATCCCACTGACAAATACTGTTTTTGCTGGTGACGATACGATGACATCTGCTAATGATTTGCAGAAACTTATGGTTGGTCTCTTTAAGAACACGATTGCTCGTACGCAGGACGGTCAGAGCATACTAAGTACATCGGGCATCAACCGCAAGAGCGATGGTATACCTGCCGGCTCGGGCGGTATCAGCGTTGCTCATGTCGTAGGTGAGTCTGACACTGTACACAACGACACGGCAGTTGTGTATGACAGCAACTACGGTAGTTATGCACTTACGGTGCTTTCGGATGGATCGTCATGGGACAAGGTTGCTGAACTGGCGCAAAAAATCCACGACCTCAAGATGGTGAAGATTCCACTGCAGAACTAACGCACTGTAGTATTGCACAAAACACAACATATTTTTGCTTGACATTATACTCATGTTTACCCCAATATGGAGGAACATAGGAGGTAGCCATGGAAAAAGCGAATAGGCACGAGAAGCGCAAGGAAGTTGAAGGCGTAGATGTTGAAAGCGAGATGGCTACGAAGGCCCTTTCGTTAATGAATTTTGATGTAGTTTCACGCGGTGATTTAAGGCCGCACAAACACATCGAAGAGGGTATGAATCATGCAATCATTGGTCAGGAAGATGCAGTCAACGAAATAATTCGGGCAATAAATCGCGAAAAACTTCGTGACCCAACCCTACCGGTAACGACCGTTGCATTGCTTGGTCCAACGGGCACAGGCAAGACGGAGTTCGCCAAGGAGTTGGCTCGTCAGCTTCATCCTCAAGGTGGCGGCTATCTAGAGATCAATAGTGAGTCGTATAAGTACGGGCATAATATTTCTAGCTTGATTGGTTCGCCTCCAGGCTATGTGGGTTCTGAAATAGTACCTGCGTTATCAACCAAGGAATTAAAGAAACCGTTGAATGTTGTGTTGTTTGACGAAATTGAAAAAGGGTCCTTGGAATATTGGGACATTGTAATGCAGGCGATAGGTTCGGGCAAAGTGCCGCTAGCGAGGGGCGGGCATGCTGATTTTACGAACTCCATCATCATTCTCACCAGTAATCTTGGTGCTTCCGAAATGGCAAAGAAATTACGAGTGCAAAAGTTTGGGCTCCAGTCTGGTGACTCGGCAGAGCCAAACAAAAAAGAAATTGAAAACGAGGCTATTAAGGAATTGAAAAAATATTTTCGGCCTGAGTTTATCAACCGCATAGACCGTAGTATTGTGTTTAATTTTCATTCTGATGAAAACCTGGCTCGTATACTTGAACGCCATATCGAAAAGAAGAACAAGACATACATGGAGCAGGCGGGTGTATCGCTCGTGTTAACACCGGAAGTGCTCGATGCGCTGGTTGCAAGCGCCGAAGATCGTCGAGAAAACAATGCTCGCGCGGTAATACGTAAGTATAAAGAAGTGATTGAGAGTGAGTTGGCGGAGTTCGTTAACACGGGTGGTGTAAATAGCGGAGAGTGTGTTTATGCTACGCTTTCGCCCGACACGCCTGAGACTGCTTCGCTTGCGGAACGAGTAGACTGGAGAAAGAACGAGATGCCACATGTCACAAAGCATATAAAAAAATTGCAGGCAAAGGCTGAAAAGGCGAAGGAAACTGCCAACCTCCCGGCAGTGATAAATAGTAATCGTGCTATTAGTTTGGCGGCAGCGGCTGGTATTGCGGCGTTGTTTGTTGGTGACTATCTAAGTTCTCGACGTACCAGGCGCGCATAGTATAAGCGTCTGCAAGCTTTCTCACCGACGATTCATAAACTATCCTCGATAATATATGTAAAAGAGAGGAGGTAGTAGTGAAACGTATTGTTACCGCCAAAGATCTTGGACTTACGATAGAACGCAAAGAACACACACTTTTTAAATGGTTTTTAGCTTCGTATTTGTTCGGAAAACGCATACAACAAGGTGTAGCTTGGAAAACCTGGCAAGTGTTTATGGAAAAGGGCATTGATACGCCGCAGAAAATCGCTGCTCAGTCATGGCAGCAACTGGTAGGGTTGCTCGGTGAAGGCCACTATCGACGCTATGACGAGTCGACAGCGCATAACTTGCTAGACATGTCGCGTGCGCTTTTGCGTGATTATCATGGCAACTTGCTGAATATGTACGATGGGTGTTCGGATGAAAAGGAATTTGTGAAACGTTTACAAAAATTCAAAGGCGTCGGACCCAAGACGGCAGAGATATTTATGCGTGAGGCCAGACCGGTGTTGTTGCGAACAGTGTAGGTGAGTTGTTTATTCTCGGCGTAGAGCGTCGATGGGGTTGATTCTGTGAGCACGACGTGCCGGTAGTATGGCGACGACTAGTCCAACGAGCCCCATGAAACCTATGAGCGACAAGATAAGCCACGGAGGTGTTGCGAACAGCTGGAAGGCTGTCTCGACGCCACGTTGGCGAGCGAAAGTCACTAAAACAGTATTTACAATCTGACCAATGATTACGGCCAAGCCGATGCCCGTTGCGGCTCCCATGACGGATAGTAGCAACGCCTCGATGATAAACAGCCTACTCATATCGCGGTTTCGCCCACCCATGGCCATCATAAGACCGATTTCCTTGGTTCGTTCGAGTAGGGATATGGTGAGGGTGTTAAACATACCGAGTACGGCGACGACCATACTGACCGAGCCGAATCCGACGAGCACGAGGTTAAAGAGCGAGAAGATTTGATTGACTTGGTCGATTGTATCGCTGGGTGATGTGGTTTGAAAGCCCATACTTTCGACTTGTTTTCGTAAATTGGGTATATTGTTTGTGTTGTCGACAAGTAGTTGTACTTCTGAATAGGCTGGTACACCGGCAAGATCAAAGTGGAAACTTGGTATGTACACCTCGCTTCCTGCTCCGGTAGACACGAGTCCTACAACCGTGTAATTATTTTCGAAACTATCTTTTTTAGCACCTGCATCTTGGAGCGGTACGGTGAGATTAATTTTCTTGCCAACGGCGTCTTTGGGATTTTTGAAGCCGATGGCTTTTGCCGCTGAATCGTTTATGAGGACCGATTTGTTGTCTTGCTGAGTCAGTAATCTACCATCAATAATTTTTAGCGCGACCATGTCTTGGTAATGCATATCGACACCATAGGCGACGGTATCGACGGCGCTTCCTTTTTGGCTAAGGCTTCCTGGGAAGGAGTACACTAGCCCTGATTCCTGGACATGGGGGAGTGATGTCATTTTTTTGACAATGTCTTTGTCTAGCTTGACGATGCGGGAGTTTGTAGTAGACACGACGACAGTCTTGATGGTTTGGTTGCCGATGATTTGTTTTGTCACGAGGTCTTGGATACCTAGGCCAAATGAAAGCAGGAAGAATATTGAACCAATACCGATGATAACACCGGTGACGGTGAGTGCGGAGCGTAACTTTTTGTTGATGATGTTGCTCCATGCCATGTGAAACAAGATGCTCCAACGGATACCGGAACGGCCTTTGATGTCGTGGGAGTTTGATGGTGTTTTGCGACTTTTATTTACCATGTTTTGCCTCCGAAAGACGATGAATACGGTCGCGCATTTCTCGTAGTAATTTGTCGGCGGTTGCCTGGATGCTGCTCGAAGGCATTTCAACGACATGACCGTCTTCGATGTGAAGCAGGCTGTCGGCTAATGGTAAATATTCCATATTGTGCGTGACCAAGACAACAGTCTGGCCGAAATCAGTCTCGCATTGCTCGAGCAAGCTCATGATAAAGTCGCCTGTTTTGCTGTCGAGCGCGCCCGTCGGTTCGTCGGCAATGATAAAGGAAGGATTGCTAGAAAGGGCGCGAGCAATGGCGATGCGCTGTTGCTCACCACCGGACATCAGCTGCGGGTTCTTTTTGGCGTAATCGTCCATATTGACGCGTTTGAGTGCCTCGTGGGCTCTTTTAAACGCTTCGGCTCTGGTAAAGCCAAGGAAGTATAGGGGCACTGCGACGTTTTCGAGGGCGGTGAGACTTTTTATCCAGTAGTTCGACTGGTAGACGAAGCCGATATCGTTGGCGCGAAACTTTGCTAAATCGTCCGGCTTTAGTTCGTACATGTTGTTGCCGGCAAACATGACACTTCCCTTTGACGGGTGCTGTAGGCCGGTCAGGACGTTTAGCAGAGTTGATTTACCACTACCAGAGGGTCCGTAGATGATGTTGAAGCTTTTTTCGCTGAGCGTAAAGCTGACGTCTTTTAACGGTGATATTATATCTTCGCCGATTTTGAATTCGACAGAGATGTTTTTGGCAATGATGAGGTCTTTGTTGGCTGGCATTTTATAGTCCAAATATATTCTTTAGTGTGTTAAGTATGATGGTCATGACGCTGTCCGATGCGTGGCCGATGATGGCCGACTGAGCTTGGCCATACGCTATGTTGCCGGCGGCATCTTTTGAAACAGGCTCAAGGCTGTAGACTTTTGACGTAGGCAAATCTGTCACGATGACGACATGCTCTGTACTTAGTCCGCTGTCTTCGGCAGTACGACTACTATAATCAGCGGCGTGTGCCCCTTCGGCATAGGCGACTTGGCTAGTGGCGGGTTCGTCGGTGTGCCAACTGACAACGACTTGGCCACGGGCTTGTGCGCCGACGCCATGGATTGAAGGCTCGACTGTTACATTGCTAACTATCGGCGGGCGCGTGTCGAGTGCAGTGTGGAACGACTGAGTGTCAGAGGCGGCGAGGTTACCGTCGGTGTCACGAGATTGTGCTATGAGCGTGTATTCGCTGTTGTCCTGAAGGCCTCGGATGATTATTGCGTGTTGCGTCACCATTTTTGTGTCGAGTGAGTCGACTGAACCACCACCAGCTTTCGCGTAACTGATTCCAGATGTCGACGGTACGTTGGTGTCCCAGGTAACTTTTTGCGTACTCGTGGGTACTCCCTTGACTGGCTGGAAGCGTAGGTTGCTGATACGCGGTCTTGGTGGTGTAGTGAACGAGAAGATGCTGCCGTCGTAACTATTGCCGTCGGCATCGAACGAGACAAGTTTGTAGAAGTATTTGACGCCGTCATCGAGGCCGTTTAGATCAACATTGTAGGTTGATTTGCTCAGTGAAGTGTTGACGGTTTGAACCCCGCCGAAGGCGCTCGATTTGCCGAAGTAGACAATGATTTTGCTGGAGTCTTTTGACGTAAATTGGATAGTTGCCGCGGTGAGCGATACTTTTGTCGTGGTGATTTCTTCGAGTGATGGCGCTGGTGACGTTGTGAATTGGTATTCCTGGCTAACGCCTGTGTTGCCGTCGCCGTCTGTCCACTTGGCTACGAAGTAGTAGGTGGTGCCTGCGGCCAGGTTATCGAGATCAATCTCGTGAGCGCTGACTTGGTCGGAGTTGCCGATTTCAGACGCACTATAATCGCCACTTTTTGTGCCGATGGCAATCTTTGAGTCGCTATTGCGGTCGGTGCTCCAGTCGATACGGGCTTTGCGCGTGGTGATGTTGCTCACGACAGGTTCGGCGACAAGGTTTGCTGGGGATGTGAACTTGCCTGTAGGCAAGGCGCTGACCACTGAGCCCGTCGCGCTACAGTTGTTGGTGCTGTCGCAGGCCTTTACCTGGTAGTAATACGTTTGCTGAGTTAGACCGGCATCGATATATGTCGTACTCGTACTACTTCCGGCAAAGGTGAAGTTGGTGTTGTCAGTTGAGCGGTAGATTTTGTAGCTGGCGATGCCTGCGCCGGTATATGTAGGAGAATCCCAAGTGAGCGCCAGGCGCCAGTTGTTCGTTGACTTGATGGAAACATCGACAATGTCCATGTTAAGCGGCATGCCCGGCGATGGAGTATTGGCAGTGAAGTTTGCGGAGGCGTAGCTCGAATAGTTGATATTGCCAGACTCGTCTTTGGCGGCAATATAGAAGGTGTTTTCACCAGGCTGAGTGGCGTAGGCTGCGGGAGAGAGGTTGGAGGCTCCGGCAGTCGTGAAGCTACATGTACTTGATGACGGCAGGGTATTTACCGTGTAGCAATAAGTGAGATTGTTGACGTCACCGACAAATGTCGTAGGGGGTGACCATGTAAAGGCAAACGAGTTTTCAGTATTGCTTGACGGCGAGACGTTGACGTTTTGCGGTTCTGACGGTGCGCCACTGGTGTTGACTTTGAGGGCAGCCGACACGAAAGATGTTGTGACATTACCTGCATTGTCCCAAGTGCGGAAGTAGATGTTGTTGATGCCTTCGGCTAGATTGTCGAAATCTGGCGTTGACTGCATGGTGTATGATCCGTCGTTCGCCAAAAGATCGGTCGAGTCGCCGGTGCCACTATGGCTGTCGCCGTACCAGGTGCCGCTGTTGCCGATGCGGTATTGCATACCGGCCAGACCTGAGTTGTTGTCTACGGGTGCATTTGGACCACTTGTTGCCCACGTGAGTGTTGCGGCCTTGGTGTTGATGAAGCCGGATGGCGAAGTGATGTAGCCAGGATTTGCTGGTGGCGTGTTGTCGAAGCGGAAGTGGAACTGTTGCATTGAAGAAATGACATTTCCGGCATTATCGATAGCTTTGATCGATAGGTAGTACGGTGAATCGCTGGTTGTCAGGGCTGTATTTAGGTAGCCACTTGTTGCAAGGTCGAGTTCGGTACCGGTTACCATGAATTGGCAGTGGCCGCCTGTATTGGTTGGTGAGGTGCCAAGGAGCCCCTTTGTTGTGGCCGGATCGGCAGTGTTGTCGGTGCCTACGTAGAGGCAGTAGCCTTTGATGCCGGAGTCGCTGTCGGCGGCGGCTGCCCAGGTGAAGTCGGGCGAGCCACCGTTTGTCCAGTCGTTGGACGCTAGTGCGGCGCCACCCTTGACGTGGTACGCGCTGATTGTGCCGGCATTTACCGAAGGCTCTGTGAGGTCGGATGTAGCATACGTTGTAACACTATTGAGCGTAACTCGCTGGTCGCCATTGCCGGTGAGGACAGCTTGCCACTTGAGTCCGTCGAATGTGACGGGGAAGGTGCTTACATGAGCGTCGACAGTAGTGGCGTTGTTGGCGTCGGCGGTGCTGTTTGATGCCGACCAGGCGCTGCCGTCCCAATATAGCCATGTGGCACCATTGTCGCTTGATAGCCGGTAGGTGATGTTGCCACCATTGGTTGTTTCGCTGGTAGTGAAGTTGTCCCAGTGCCAGACGCCAGATGCGCGTACGGCGTTTGCTAGCGTAATTGTCTCGGAGCCACTTGAGTATGGATGTGCGTTGAAGCCAGACCTAGCATCGTTGCTGATGCGTAGCTCGTCGATCTTGCCGTTAAAGGTACCAACTGCTTTGCCATATTCGCGACCGCCGTAACTACTGCCAATCAGAAGTGGTCGGCTACTGTCTGGCAACAGGACATTTGCAGATGTTTGGCTGTCGAGCGCTCCGTCGACGTAGAGCTTCATATTGGCGCCGTCGTAGGTTGCAGCAACGTGGTGCCAGTTTGTGTCAAATGATGACTTGCTTGATTCCAGGTAGGCGTTGTTGCCCCATGACCATACCAAGGCATCGACGTTTGTCGACAGACCCGTACCTGCATAGAGCTTGCCCTTGTAGGGACTAAAGGATTCGATTTCTTCGACACCGTTTGTCCAGCCGCTGTTGATGCTGTTGCCGCCAATTTTGGACCATGTGCCGTCGCTCAGGCGCCAAACTTCTCCGTCGCCCGTGGAGTTACCAAGCCCTGCGTAAATGTCACCGTTGTAAACGGCGATAGTTTTAACTCTTTCGTAGGTGCCTGTCGTCCAGCTGCCGTTAATGTCATCGCCACCTACTTCTGTCCACGTTGAACCATCGTACTGCCACAGTGTTGCCGATCCGGTCGCGTAGCCCATGCCGGCGTAAAGCTTGTCTCCATATGGCATCAATGATTCGACGTCTTGGTAAGTGGAGCTGTCCCAGCTGCCGTTAGTACTATCGCCACCAATCTTGGTCCAACCACTGCCGTCCCATTGCCACACTTCACCGTCGCCATTGCTCCGACCTAGACCGGCAATGAGCTTGCCGTCGTAGACCGCCAATGAGTAAACATTTTCAGCATAAGTGGTCCAGCCACCGTTTAAGCTGTCGCCACCTATTTGCGTCCAGGTTGATCCGTCCCATCGCCAGACTTCGCCGTCTCTACTGCCAGCACCCAGACCCGCGTAGAGATACCCGTTGTAGCTAGCCATAGAGTCAACTTCGCCGTAATGACTGGACGCCTGCCAGCTACTGTTGACACCGTTGCCACCAATCTTCGTCCATGAGCTGCCGTCCCATTCCCAGACTTCGCCGTCGGCCGTCGAGCCGCTGGCAGTGTTGCCAAGGCCAACGATTAAATGGTTGTCGTAGCTTGCCATGCTATATACGTACTCATACGTATTGGCGTCCCAGCTGCCGTTAATTCCTTGCCCGCCAATGAGATTCCAGGTCGAGCCGTCATAACGGAAGACAGCAGCTGCTCCTGTAGTGTTGCCCATGCCGGCGTACAAGTAGCCGCCCTGTGCCTGCATGACTTGCACTGCCGAAAAGCCGTAGAAGCCCCAGCTATTGTTTACGTAATCACCGCCAATTTGTGTCCACGACGAACCGTCCCATGTATAGGCGAGTCCCGCACCGCCGGAATCGTACGTGCCAGAGTAGAGTTTTCCGTTGTCATATAGTAGTGTGTTGACGATGTCGCCTTGATTGGTTGCCCAGCTACCATTGTCTCCGTCGCCACCAATCTTTGTCCATGACGATCCGCCCCACTTCCAGACCTCACCGTCGCCGTTGCTTGTGCCTAATCCAGCGTAGAGGTTGGTGCCGTCATAGGCGAGAGAAGCGACTTGTTCGTAGCCACCACCCCAGCCACTATTAACGCCATCGCCACCAATCTTTGTCCACGACGTCCCGCCCCATTTCCACACCTCGGCGTCACCGCTGCTGTCGCCAAGACCGGCATACAGGTTGCCGCCAAAGTATCGCAAAGAGTCGACAGTTTCATAATTTGTCGTCCAGCCGCTATTGATGCTGTCGCCACCGATCTTTGTCCATGAACTGCCATCCCACTCCCACACTTCGGCGTCGTTGGCAGATACGCCAAGTCCGGCATACAGGTGTGTGCCGTCATCAGTGAGTGCGGCGACTCGTTCAAAATTCGCCGTCCAGCCACTATTGACGCTGTCGCCACCAATCTTTGTCCATGAGCTGCCATCCCACTCCCATACCTCGGCGTCGTTGGCAGAGTTACCGATTCCGGCATAGAGTTTGCCGCCAAAGTAGTCAAGCGTCCACACCTGTTCGGCGTAATTCGTCCAGCCGCCGTTGACACTGTCGCCACCAATTTTGCTCCATGACGAACCGTTCCATTTCCAGACTTCGCCGTCACCGCTAGACAGACCAAGACCGGCATATAGGTTGGTGCCGTCGGTAGTAAGCGAATAAACACCTTCGTATGTGTTGGCGTCCCAGCTGTTGTGTATGGATGACGGTCCGCCACCAATTTGCGTCCAGCTGCTACCGTCCCATTTCCAGACTTCGGCGTCACCCGTGTCGTTACCGATACCGTAGTAGTAGTCGGAGCCCATTTTGACGATTGCATTAACGGCACGCTTGCCGTTTTGGTCCCAGCTGCCATTTGTATCGTTGCCACCGGCGAGCGACCAACTGTTGGCGTTTTTGTCGGCAAGCTCATAAACGACTTTGCCAGTCTCGTTGTCGTAGTACAGTTGGTAGTCGCCCTTATCGACAATCGTTTGGCGCTGTGTGTCGCTACCGGCAGAGAAGTTGCTGCTGAACTGAGTCCAGGCTTCGATTGTGTTTTTTTGTGACAGCGACAAAGAAGGTGAGTCGGGTACACTGACGGACGACGTTGAACCATTGAGTGACAAGGCGTTGTTGAGGTTTCCTGCACTAAACGTTGCGTTACTGACGGTACCGTTATTGCCGTTGGACGAGCTGTCCGTAAGTGTCGAGCCGGTTGATTCGTCCATGTGGTAGAGGGCGGCAGTATTTGCATCGTTGGCATAGTTTTGAGCTTTGAACTGAGCGTCGGATCCGGGAAGCTCGATGCCAGAATCAAATGAATAATCGCTACTGTTTGAGAAATTAAATGAATCTACCAAGTCAGAGAGGGCAAAAGCTTTTTCGTAGGCGCCGAACATTGCAACGCCGACAACCAGCGAATATAAGACCAATATATATGTATGCATGTGCGAGTGGTACTTTTTGTCGTGCCATGCGTCGTACCACCGCAGTTTGCTCCGTAGGTGCTCGTGAGGACGTTTCGCTATATGGCGGTGTGTTGTTTTTACAACGGCCGCACCGGCCTTCACACCCTTGACGGCAATGCGCTTGCCATGGTGAGACAAGCGTTTTGCGTGTGGTTTGGCACGCAACAAAACAGAGGAAGGGCGTTGCTTCACCCCACTATCTGTGTGTTTTGTTTTATGTTGTGTCTGTTTCACTCTCAATGGAACCCTCTTGTAAATCCCACCTCTGTTAAGGTTACTTTTGAGTATACCATACTCCTTGTGCTTTCCATATATTATATATAGCAAATAAAAAGGCCACGTACGAAGACGTGGCGCACTGCGCAAAAATTAATAAGCCATACAAATAGATGATACGCACCTTACCCTATACCCCGAACGTCTGCTTTTTGCGGATGTTGATTTTACGCAAGTATATGAGTGGCTGTAAATTTCGTCAACCATAACTGAATATACGATTAAAGGTTGTTTTTTGAATTGCGTCCGTGCATAGTAGTAGCCATAAAGGCTATGATTGAGCAAACAAAGCTGCCAACAGGATGGGATTATCATCATACTTTATACCCTCGCAGGGGGTATAAAAGTGGGGGCTTAACAAACGACTGGCGTGAGAGCCCTGCGATGATCGTGCCTATGCGCCGTATGCGAACTCAAAACGAACATCAGGGTTTGCACGACGATGTGCCACCGGAACCCCTGCCGAGCGATGCTCTGGCCGGCTACGCTCTGCGTATTTGCGAGGAGCTAGAGCAAGAGGAAATTACGGCGCTACAAGCATTTAAATTAGTACGAGACGAGCTATATAACCTTTCAGTCAGGCGTTCGAAACGTGAGCTTGGCCACGAGGCGGTTCGGTTTGTCAGATTTTTTGATTTGCAACGCAAGCATATGTGCGAAGTGCCTTTGCCAGGAATATAGTCAAGCAGTTCGCTTGATAGCTTGACGAACTACCCTTATATTATGTACAATTACCTCTAGAATCCTTGTCTAAGCTTGCTCTCATGCCGCAGCTAGCGGGTTCTGTTATTCCGGCGTAGCTCAGCGGTAGAGCATTCGACTGTTAATCGAATGGCCACTGGTTCGAATCCAGTCGCCGGAGCCAAGCAATAGCCACCCGCAAGGGTGGCTTTTGCTTGGCTCCCACTACGTGTTTTTCGAACCAGTGGCGCGACAGCTTTAGCTGGCGCTAGCCACTGGTTCGGCGCAGCGCAGCGAAATTCTGGAAAAGTTTACTTTTGCCAGAATAAGCAAGCGGAGGAGCGGAGTGAAACGGAGCGATATCCAGTCGCAATTATCTAATAATAATGTGAACAATAATCGTAGCCATAACACTAGCAACGATATTCAATAGAAAGTCGATGATAATATTTTTCATCTTAGCTCCTATAAAAAAGCACGTATCGGCTCTTACTTGCCGAACGCGCCTGTATCTTTTTAGGTAGCGTTGCTCCTTCTATAATTATACAGGAAAATGATTATGTTTGGAAACGGAGGAGGCTTTAGCCGATATCCAGTCGTAAAAAGTATAATTGGCACTCTTGACACGAGAGTGCCAATTTTCTATACTATATATAGAAGCTTTTATGCTTCTCTGGAAACCATTAAAACAATGATGAAAGGAGAAAATTATGAGCAATCTTGTAAAGTGGGATCCTTTTACAGAACTTTCTGTATTACAAAAACAGTTTTTCGGTGACGATTGGATGTCACCGGTCAAGGGAATGAACATTCCTACTACGGATGTTTATACAAAAGACAACGAGCTGGTCGTTGAGGCTCATCTGCCAAACTTTGATCAGGACGATATAAACATTCAGGTTGAGGAAGGCTCTTTGATTGTTAGCGCAGAACGGCACGAAAAAGAAGAGGATAAAGATAAAAAATACGTTGTGCGCGAAAGTTCAAGCAGCTTTTATCGTCGTATCGCTTTGCCAAAGCGTGCGGACGCTGACAAAATCGAAGCACATCTTAACGAAGGAGTGTTGACAGTAAAGGTGCCGCTAGCGCCGCTTTCAGAACCAAAAAAAATCGCTATTTCAAGCAACAAGAAAAAGTGGAGAAGTTTTCAGAGGAAGAGGCTCATTCACGAGTCTCTTCCTGAATATGGGTAAAAATTGCCTCAGTCTGACCCCGCCATAGAGCTTTGGTACGTTATAAAAATGTGAGTGGAGAATAGGAGGAAGCTATGACAAATACGACATTACAGCCCGGGCGCGTCGCGACGTATCCGGCATTAATGAGTACGAGTCAAAATAGGTTAGATACATTGCCTCTTGGTGCAAATCGTAATCGCGAACTGTTTAAACTGCGTGCTTCTTATTTTGTTGAACTTTTTCCGGATGAATTAGTAATCCAGGAAAAACAATATCTGTCATTGTCAACCAATTTTTCGTTTCGTCTACGGAAACTATGCCCGTGAGAGATATTGGAAGAGTAGTATATATCGAAACTCCCCTTTTTGGAGGCCTGAGAATTATTGGTAAAAATACGCAACACGAACTGAGAATAAAAGGTCTTAACAAGAAGCAGGCCATAAAGGCTAAAGAGATTATCGAAGGTCTGATACTTGTAAATGCAGGAGTTGTCGATGTGCCGTATTGGACTGAAACTGATTATCGCAGAGACATGTTGGCTGAAGCTGGGCGTAATCAGGGGAATTAATGCGATCTGCGCCACAAGATGTGCTATAGGAAAATAATTACACGGTTCAAAATCCGTACGATGATCTAGCATGTATTTCACAGAGAATTTACATAGTATTTGCGTGCGAAGATTTTTGAGAAAATTTAAAGAAGAGCCAAGCTAGGGTGACGGCCGTTAAACTGACGACTATGAGCAACGAAAAATATTTGTCGTTATACGGGGTTTTCGTTGCCGACATTAATATTGTACGATGTTTAATTTTGTAGTGTGCCTACCACCGTACATAATTGAAAAATAATCACAAAAATGATATACTATCAAAATTATGAGTGATAGAGAGTACGAGTTGGCAGAAAAAATGCGCATTAAGCGTTTGTGTAAAGAGAATTTTGGTGTGGATTTACGTATTAATACCATTGTTGCTTCTGACGTAGAGATGACACAAGACGATTCTTATACGACGATTTTTAACACAAATGGCGCTATGTATGCACTTTGTGAAACTAACGAGCCTACTACTTTACGAGACATCAAATCACAGATTAGACTAATGGGTTTGGATGCAGAATATTACTATCCCCCTGCACATGATGTTAATTACTTCGAACGATACGGCAAAAATGCATTTTTGTCCGTGTTTCCTGGCCGCGAGATTTCTACAGAATCGGATATCGATTTTTACAAGACATTGGCACCATATAGCCCGGCGCTCGTACGTATCCGTAAGGTCAACGGTAGGATCCGTCGCTTTAACAAGCCTGGTAACATGTGGCAAACGACAATGGATCTTTCTTATTCTCGTATTAGGGTGCAATAATCATGAAAAACTCTACTATCAGTCAGAATGAACTACTCGACAAACAGGCTATGATCGATATGGTCTTGATGGATAGAGAGCATTTTCGTGCTCAGGCGGAGTCGTCGCTGTTACGTTTTAGCCCACGAGAACGGAAACTGCTAAAAAAGATCGAGACGGAAACTGTCTCTGCATATGACGTACTATATGCATGGAAGAATGAACTGAATCCGTTGATTAAGCAGCTAGAATCTAAGCGTGTCGACAAAACATTCCGTATCGACATGAAAAAACAACTTATACTGGCAGAAGATGAGTTAAATGAAAAAGTGCGCCAACTGGTTGAAGCACGTATTAGCGAAATTCAGACACGTTTTCTAGAGAAAATGTACACCAGTGACAGAACGGCATATAGAAATGCCGAAATGCTTTTGACCAAGCCAGACCAAGAATTAGATGAATTACTTTCACACGTTGTTTCAGCAACTCTTTCGACAATTGTGGCTGCTGAACATGGGGTAACGATTATCGATGGGCATGCATCGCTATTTCGCCGACTTAGGTTACGTCGGCAGGTTCGTCGTGAACGAAAACAGATAAAGAGTAGCCATCGCGAACGTCTAGCGTACATAACTCGACGTAAGCAGGTGCTAACAAATCAAAACGGTGGACTTCTTGTAGCGATAAGTGAAAAAGGCTGGGATCTAATAACTATTATTAGCATGCGTAATCAATATGAGAAACGCATTAACGCATTACCGTTAAAAAGTTCAAAAAACGTTGTTAAAAGGTTGGCAATTTTTGAAGAAATTACTCAAAAATTTCGCAATGACTATATCGAAAAGATTACATCTACTAATCCAAAAGCCGGATTAAATTCCGTTCGTACAATTACACAAGAAGTAGACGATTTGCTACAAAGAATTTTTGATCTTTCGACTGCTCAAAAAAATCAATTGTTAGTACACTCAAAGGAATATCGTGAGCTCACAGAAGAGCACCAAGAGATTCTAGTGGAAAACAACAAAGTACATATATAAGTATTTGGTGTAGGGGGGTGTCCACCTAGTGGCGGACTTCGTATAGATGGCCTTTAGATATCAAGACTAAGACAAGCTTACGCTAATGGTACACTGGGTATATGCATATAGATGTACTCGCTTGGTTGTATGCGTTGCCACCTATGGTGATTTACGTAGCCGTGTTGCTTGTGGTTGGAATTGAGAGCCTGGGGGTACCGCTGCCAGGTGAGTTAACTCTAACGAGTGCGGCATTGTTATCCAGTCAAGGTATAGCAAATCCATGGATAATTTGGGCTGCCGGTGCAACTGGAGCCATTGTGGGTGATTCGATTGGTTATTACATTGGTCGAGAGCAGGGCTATAAATTACTGAGGTTTTTAGAACGATTGTTTCCAAGGCATATCAATTCACGTTCAATTAAATTGGCCGAGAGTGTCTTTCATGAGCATGGTGTGAAAACGGTATTTTTTGGACGTTTCGTTGCCATATTGCGAATTCTTGCCGGTCCGTTGGCGGGTATTTTAAAGATGCCATATGGACAATTTTTGCGAGCAAATGCTACCGGGGGCATCGTGTGGTCTGGAAGTGTCGTTTGGGTGGTGTACTTTTTGGGTATCATAGCTGAGCAGTGGATGCATGTTTTTTCGTGGGCCGTTTTGATCGTTGGACTCGCGCTGGGTGCGGTAACCTCAATAGTGTTTAGAGCGCGAGTTGATGCATATCTAGAGAAGCATCACGCCGTGTCGACAGAGTAGTCTTTAATACGATGAGACCGTCGAAAATTATCGGTACACATTTGAAAAAGATGCGAATTTATGATAGGGTAATAACCATTCTGCATTAGAGGTGAGTGTGGAGTGGAACTGTCCTTTCAAAATTTAGGAGTTCTCATGGGCGAGAATGACAATCGGTCGCAAGACGACCAAAATGGTGAGCTTGAGGAGCTGCAAGTAAAGTTGCGAAAGCTTCAGGCGCTTGAGGAGAAAGTGGAGTCGCTTCAGGGCGAAAACACCAATCTCGTCATACGCAACGAAAAGCTCAGCGACACGTTGCAGACAGCAAGGCAACAAATGCTTCAGCTTCGAGAAGAAATTGATCGTTTAGGCAATCCGCCGAGCGGTTATGGTGTTCTTTTGAATTGCAATGACGACGACACGGTGGATGTCTATACATCTAGCCGCAGGATGCGCGTGCAGATTTCACCGAATATCGACATGGACAAGCTTCGTATCGGACAGTTGGTCCGCGTTAATGAGGCCATGACTGTTGTCGAGGCCGTGGGATTCATGCGTACCGGCGAGCTGTGCACGTTAAAGGAAGTACTTCACAGTGACGTGGAGAACGAACCTCTTCGTGCGCAAATTATCACGCAAACAGACAGCGAACAGATCGTATTGGTGGCTGATTCGATTGATTCCTCGTTGTTAAAGGCGGGTGATACGTTGCTTGTCGACACCAAGGCTGGGTACGTGTTCGAACGGATTCCGAAGTCGGATGCGGAGCAGTTGGTGCTGGAGGAAGTTCCGGACATCGACTACGACGACATTGGTGGATTGTCGCGTCAAATCGAGCAGATTTTTGACGCTGTCGAACTACCGTTCCTCTATAAGGAGTTGTTCGCGGAGTATAAACTGCAGCCACCGAAGGGTGTGCTGCTGTATGGACCTCCGGGTTGCGGCAAGACGATGATCGCAAAAGCGGTTGCGAACTCGCTGGCGAAAAAGATGAAAGAACGGACCGGAGATGGTACTGGGAAGGCATACTTCCTGAACATCAAAGGACCGGAGCTTCTCAACAAGTTCGTTGGCGAAACCGAGCGGCATATTCGTGAAATTTTCCGTCGGGCCCGTGAAAAGGCTGCGGAAGGTGTGCCGGTCATCGTGTTTTTCGATGAGATGGAGTCTATGTTCCGCACACGTGGAACGGGCATTTCGTCTGATATGGAAAGCACGGTTGTGCCACAGTTGCTTAGCGAGATCGATGGTGTCGAAGGTTTGGAAAACGTGCTGGTCATTGGCGCGTCCAATCGTGAAGACATGATTGATCCTGCCGTACTTCGCCCCGGTCGTCTAGATGTGAAAATCAAGGTTGAACGACCTGACGCAGAAGCTACGGCGGATATTTTTTCTAAGTATCTCACTGTGGACTTGCCGATTCACGCTGACGATCTTGTCGAATTTGGCGGGGACGCACAAGCGTGTATCAATGGCATGATCGAGCGTTCGGTGACGCGTATGTACGACGAGGTTGATGAGAATCGATTCCTTGAAGTGACATATGCAAATGGCGACAAAGAAGTCATGTATTTTAAAGACTTCAATTCGGGCGCAATGATAAAAAACATTGTCGACCGGGCCAAGAAGTACGCCATTAAGGCCATGATTGAGACCGAACAGCGTGGCATTCGCATCCAACACCTCATGGAAGCGATAGTCGATGAGTTCGCTGAGAACGAAGATATGCCGAATACGACAAACCCGGATGACTGGGCTCGTATATCGGGCAAGAAGGGTGAGCGCATAGTGTATATCCGTACGCTCGTCACGGGTAAAAATCAGAATAGTGATGGAGGTGGTCGTACCATCGACACCGCTGAAGATAAGTATGGTGGACTGGGACAATATTTGTGAGTAATCGCAAATCCCCGCACCAACCACTCTGGTAACGTAGTAGCCAAGCCGCTACGTTACCAGAGTTTTTTTATTGCAATGAATTTACTTGGCTATTCATGAAACTGCGCTATACTTAAGCATAAGAGTTGTAGAACCGTGTGAGGGGGTACGACTAGATTTATGGTTTAGTTGGAAGGCAAGAAAAAGCAATACATATGTTGAGAAATATAAAAGCTCCATTAGTACTGACAGCTCTCTGTCTCTTTTTGCTTTTGAGTGCGGGTACCATACAGTCTGTATTTGCTAGTGGGGAAACCGTATCAGCTGACCCTACGGCAACAACCGAACTTAAGACAGCAGCGCCAATTTCGGGCGTAACTATAAACGGGGCTGATAATTCCACTGTACCAGTAAAACTCCTTGTTACTAATGGTAGCTTGTCGATGACGACGACGACAGGCTTGACGTTTGAGGATGTCAATGGCAACACGATATCCAACCCGCAGACCGGTTCAACTCTATATTTTAGTGGCACACGCTCGGACGTAAACGCGGCACTGGCAACTTTGCATTACACTCGAAACTCGGTTGGCACTGATACGCTTGAAATTTCACTCGTAAATCCTGGCGAGGTCTTTTTCTCGGGTACTGGCCACTTGTATGAATATGTTGCCAGTTCGCTTGATGGCAATAGTGCTGGTAGTTGCAATGCTTGCTGCAGTGCTTCTTGATGAGCGTGTATTTGCCGTTACCCCAAGCTCTACCAACAACAACCTCAATACGCTCAAAATTTCACCCGTTCGTAGCGACCTAGTGATTGCTCCTGGCAAGAGTGGTACTGTGACGGTAAAGGTATCTAACCTTACTAAGGTACCTATGACGATCCAATCGATCGAAAACGATTTCATAGCTGGCGACGAAAAGGGTACGCCGGCGCTGATACTGGACGCAAGTAAATACGCACCTACCCATAGCCTGAAGCGCTTCATGGTGCCTATCGCAAACGTCACCATACCTGCAGAAACTGTGAGAGAAATCAAATTGACGATCAACGTACCTGCAAATGCAAAGCCAGGTGGCTATTACGGTGCGGTAAGGTTTTCTCCTGTAGTGGGAGATGGCTCGGCATCTGTCAACCTGAGTGCTAGTGCGGCTTCGTTGATATTGCTAAATGTACCTGGTGAAGCAATCGAAAAGCTTAATTTGACTGATTTTTCAATCATGCAAGGCAGTAAGATTGATACGGTGTTTCAGAGTGCAAACGACATACGGGTTTCATACCGATTTGCGAACGCAGGTAGCATACAAGAAGGTCCGTTTGGCAAAATAACAGTCAAGCAGGGCGACAAAGTGGTGTATAGCTACGACTTTAACACCGACACGCCGCGCGAGATGGTGCTACCCGACAGTGCTCGTCGCTGGGATGTGCCGCTTAAAAATATCGGCAGCTTCGGCAACTACACGGTCACAGCGACGTTTACCTATGGCAAAAACAACGAAACTCTAGACGTCACGAAGTCATTTTGGGTGATCCCATGGAGTGTCATCATCGGAGCAATCGTGGGTCTGATAGCAATCGTAGGCCTTGTAGTGGGAATCTGGATGTTCCTAAAAAGCTATAAACGTCGCATACTGCATAGCCAAAGCCGCCGTGGCGGTTACCGACGCTAAGTCATAAACTAGCTGATTTATGTGAGTTAATACAGGGAGCGAAGTCGCTCCCTGTATTTTATAAGAACCCACAAAGGTTTACCCCTTTTCATATATAGCATAAGCAGATATAATGAAGCTAAATATATCAAGGGGGAGATATGGACACTAGGGGAACATCAGACACCGATAATTCATCGGGTAGTGCCGGCAATGAATCGTCGGGCGCAAAAAAGAAGGGTGTAAAGGGTCTAGCCCGAGCACTAGGGCGGTATTGGTACGCACTTGTCGTACTTGTCGTGATTGTCGCGGGAGCTATTGCGTGGTTTGTGCAGCAAGCATCTGCCGACGCGGCGTGGCAAAAGGCTACCGACGATTACGGCCGGGCCGACTACGCTGCGGCAGCTAAGCTGCTAGACAACGTAGCAGTACCAACAGACGAAAAGCGTCTGACAGTCTATGCACAGACGATGCTGGCCACACGCCAGCTCGACAAGGCGCTGCCTGCGTACAATAGTTTGTATGCCAAGAAAAAGGATCCTGCCGTCAAGATTGTCATCGGCAATATCTACAACGAGCAAAAGAAGTACGACGAAGCCGCAAAGACATACCGCGACATAATAAACGCAAATACAACGTACATACAAGCGTATGTAAACTTGTCGACACTGTATAAGCTGCAAAGCAAAACACAGGACGCAATTGACGTTGCCAAGCAGGGCGTAAAGGCGAATCCGAATAGCGCAACGCTATACGAGCTACTTATCTCTATGCTGCTTGATAACCAAGGATCGACAGACTACAAACAGGCGGTCGCTACCTTGAAGAAACTTAACCCTTCGGATCCACTACTACAAACACTAAAGAAATAGGAACCTAAATATAAGGCCACTATGAAACGACGTTTCCCCATTGTCGTAACAAAAAAGACACTCCAACTAGGCATTGTTGGGGTTGTCTTTGGTCTTTTATTGGCGCAGCTAGTGCCGTCGGCGCAGGCATTCTATTCGAATGGTCAAGCTGCGTCGGGAATTGTAGGCCAGACGCTTCCGAACGGTTCGGGTACTTATACCTCGGCCACAGTCAACAACCCGAGTGATGTAGGTATGAACGGAGCCTCTGGTGTGGCAATCGACTCAACACGCCACTTGGCGTATGTTGCCGACACAAACAACAACCGAGTTTTTGTTTATCAGCTCAACACCGACAATACATTTCCTGACTATAAAGCCGATTTCGTAGTGGGGCAGAGTGACTTTTCGGGTACGAGTGTAAACAGGGGGACGGGTTCTCCGGCGCAAAACTCACTCAATGCACCGTCTAGGGTAGCCGTTGATCAATCAAATGGTGATGTGTATGTCTCTGATACCGGTAACAATCGCGTGATGATTTTTGGTACTGTGTCGGCGAGTGACCCAAATGCAACGCACGTCATCGGTGCGGCAAACTTCACGTCTACTAATAGTGGAGGTACTGTTTCTCAGAGCACTATGCTTTCCCCAGAGGGAATTGCACTACATGGTTCTGGCGGAAGTATGCGCGTGTATATTGCCGACAAAGACTTCAACCGCGTGTTGGAGTTTGGGCAGATTACGACCGACGGACAGAATGCATTGTATGTGCTTGGTCAAACTGATTTTATTAGTTCTACATCTGGCTTGGCTCAAAACACTCTCGCTAGTCCGTCTGGGGTAAGTGTGAGTTCGACCGGCAAAGTGTACGTTGCTGACTCGAACAACAACCGAATCATGGGCTGGACGTCTACTATATCGAGCAACGGACAGAATGCGAATGTAGTCTTGGGACAAACGTGGTTTTATTCAAACGGCGTTGGTACGTCAACCACGGCAATTAATCATCCTCAGGATGTTAATTTCGACGGAAGCGACAGATTGTTTGCTTCGGACTCTGGCAACAATCGAATCTTGATATGGACGAGTGTGAGCAGTAGTGGACAGGCTGCAAATGTGGTTGTCGGACAGAGTAGCTTTACGTCAAATTCAAGCGGTACGAGCGCTTCTCGTGAGTCAGCACCTATGGCAGTAACGACCAGCGGGTCGATAACTTTGATAGCAGACACGGGTAACAATCGTATCATCGGCTACCTCTCGACTATATCGACGAGTGGTCAGTCGGCGAGTCTTGTACTGGGTCAGCTTACAGATAGTGATCAGATGGACTTTTATGGCAACGCCATGAACAACCCCCAGGGGACCGGCTTTAATACGCCGAGTTCCGTGGCGCTCGATCCTGTAGGTCATCGGCTATTCGTTGCCGACAAGGGTAATAACCGTGTCCTTATATATGACCTTAGCGCTGCAAACCAGTTGACAGACGGTGTCGCCGACTTGGTGTTGGGGCAGACAAGCTTTTCGCAGGTTGCCAGCAACCAGGGTGGATCGGTAAGTGCGAATACGCTAAATGGTCCGACGGGACTTTTCTATGACACGACAAACAGTCGTTTGTATATAGCTGACACTAACAACAACCGCGTCCTTATATATACAAGCCAGATTACCTATAGTGGTCAGGATGCTGATTTAGTGCTTGGGCAGACGAGTATGACAACCAACTCAGCTCGCACGGCTGCCAATGGCTTTGCGGCTCCAGAGGGGATAGTGGTAAACACAAATACAAACCAACTAGCCATAGCAGACCGAGACAACAACCGTGTATTGATATGGAGCTCGTCGCCGTTGTCTAACGGACAAGCAGCAAGCTTTGTCCTTGGACACTCTAGCTTTACGAGTGCTTCGTTCGGAGTGTCCTCAGCATTGATGCATTCGCCGCAGGGGGTTACGTTTGATAACAATAATGGTCGACTCTACGTAGCTGACAGCGAAAATAATCGTGTATTAGTATGGACTAGCACCATTACTGCTAATAACCAGGCTGCTGACTATGTATTAGGTCAGTCAAACTTTACAACATCAAGTCCACAGACGGTCAGTGCTTCGTCACTGACAAACCCACAAAGGGTGACAGTTAACCAATCAAGCGGCACTGTATACGTAGCTGATACAGGCAATAATCGCGGCATGATGTACACGACGACAATTACTTCGAATAGCCAAGCGGCAAATCAAGTGATAGGGCAGCCGGATTTCTCGTCATCGTCGGCATTGACAACACAGACTGGTCTTTCGTCTCCAAACTCGATAATCTCGGACACGACGAACGGTATTGTTTATACAGTTGATACCGGTAATGACCGTGTTTTGAGTTACGACGATACGGCTCCGGATACTCCTTCGCTCATTGTTCCGGCTGCAAATGCGACAAATGTTGCGAGTACGCCAAGTTTCCAGATGAACAGCAATGAGCGCGACGGAGACGCGGTGCAGTATAAGCTAGAAATTGCTCTGGACTCTGGATTTACGACGGGGCTACGCACATACAATCAGACATCATCAAGCACTGGCTGGAACGGACAGACCGTAGGCAATACCTATACTGGTGGTGCGGTCGGTGCATTTACGGTTCCGACTGCAGACATATTGACGGCAAATACAACATATTGGTGGCGTGTGTCGGCGTATGACCCAAGCGGCACCCGCACCTGGTCTTCCCCTTCGTCTCCTCGGTCATTTACAACGGCGCCGCCTGCTGCCATAGCATTCGGAAGTGCGCAGCAAAGTGTGGTGGCTGGTCAGGTTTCGTCGGCGATTCACCTCGAGCTCCACGATACTAATGGTAATCTTGTAAAATCGAGCTCTACGACGCGCATTTACCTGACAAGTACGAGCGGTACTGGTCAATTTTCGACTAGTGTCAGTCCATTTGTGGCCATTAGCTACGTTGACTTACCGGCAAATACTTCCGGAATAGATGTTTATTACCAAGACTCAACAGTTGCTAACGCTACGCTGACTGCTTCAGACGCAACGCCACCGAATGGTGCGGTTGGCTTGGCGGATGCCACACAAGACATATCAGTGACGTCAAACAACATCGCGTCGTTCTCTTTTGCAACGATAAATAATCAAGTTGCCGGTACGCCATTTAGTGTGACGATTGTAGCTAAAGACACGTATGGAAATACGGTGTCTGATTTTGCTGGCAATGCTACTCTTACGTCTACGTTAGAAACACCAACTCCAACGAACGCTCAGTTTGCGGCTGGCTCTTGGACCGGCAACGTAACACTTACCAAAGCCGGCAATGTCAGCTTGACCGCGACGTACAGTTCGGCTGTCGGAAGTAGTTCCTTGTTTACGCTAGATCCGGGAGATGTAGCGGGAGTAAGTATTTCACCTAGTACTTTGAATGCGAAAGCGGGTGATACGACAACGCTTTCTGCGACAGCGGTAGACTCTTACAACAATACCATTTCAACCGGCGTTACCTATGCGTGGTCTGTTCCGGGGACGCTGGGATCCGTGTCGCCAACTAATCAGCAGACAACCGACTTTACTGCAGCGAATACCATTACTACGGGTGACGTATCCGTATCGGCTACAAAGACGGCGACGGCAAACGGTACATCGGCAATTACTATCATTCCGGATCATTATGGAGTTTCTGCCATACCAGCGAGCGTTGTAGCGGGTGGAAATATTGCCGCGACCGTCACGGCGCAGGCAAAGAACAATTCGGTAATTACCAATGCAACGGACACCGTGTCGGCGGGTGATACTACGGGGACACTGTACCCGCAAACGATAAATCTAGTAAATGGCACATGGAGTGGTAATTTCTCAATCACAAAGACTCAAACTGGCGACGTAATTAACCTGAGCGGGCAAAGCGGTGCGGTAACGGGTGCAAGTAATAGCTTTGACGTTACGCCGGCGGCACTAGATTCAGTAACGATTACACCTACTTCAGTTTCGCTGTCGGTGAACGACTCAACGTCAGTGTCTGCACAGGCATTCGATCAATACAATAACCACATAGACAGCGACCCATATTCGTGGTCGTCGAGTATCGGTTCGATTGATCCTTCTGGCCAAACGGTGACATTTAACGCCGGAACACAGAGTGGGTCTGGCAACGTAACGGTTTCGGTGACAGAAGGTGCCACTACAAAAACGGCGGCGGTGCCTGCTAACGTAACATCGCTGGCAGTGGATCACTTTGCCTTTACAACAATTACCGACAAAGTGGCAGGCTCTAATTTCCAGGTGACCATTTTAGCGAAGGATCAGTTTGACAACACGGTAAGCTCGTATAACGGCAGTGGTGTTTTGACGTATTCGGCAGGTACGATAACGCCAAACGCAACGACCGACTTTACGAATGGTACATGGACCGGTAACGTAAAGGTTACGAAGTCTGGAACTAGTGTTTCTCTGGGTTACAGCGATACGGGTAAGGCCGGAACAAGTAACACGTTCAACGTATCTCCGGCTGCGCTAGATTCGGTCGCCATTACTCCGAATAGTCTTATTACGTCCATAGAATCAACCGAATCACTTACGACGGCAGCTTATGATGCCTATAGTAATCAAATTGGCAGTGGTGTGACGTATGCATGGTCAATCACGGATTCGACGTTAGGTTCTTTGTCGCCTACAAGTGGTCAGTCGTCAACGCTCACGACTACTCAAAAGTCGGGGTCTACCTTTATAAACGTGATAGCTACACAGGGTCAGACAACACAAAATGCCAGCATAGTCGTCAATGTCCAGCCGGGTTCGCTTGATCACTTTAGCTTTGACACGATTACCTCGCCGCAGCCGACTCAGCAGCTTATAAGTGTCAAGATCACCGCTCAAGACCAATATAACAATACAATGACAACGTTTAACAACACGGCTTTATTATCTGATCTTTCGGCTTCGATTTCGCCGCAGCAAACGACAAACTTTAGTAGTGGCGTATGGACGGGCTATGTCAGCATAAGCCAAGTCTATACGCAGGATACCATTACGGTGTCATCGGGTGCGACGACAGGTGTTTCGAATCCGTTTGACGTAACGTCGAACATACTTGATCACGTTGTTGTTACGCCATCGAGCTCAAACGTGACAGCTGGTCAAAACCAGGCGTTTTTTGCACAAGGATATGACGCGTTTGGCAATGCAATTACGGGCTTGACCTACAGTTGGTCTGTTATAGGGGCGATAGGGGCTGCTTCACCTGCAACCGGCCTGGCAACTACCTTTACGGCAAGTCCTTCCACAGGTACGGGCGTCGTACGTGTGACGGGTACGCAGGGTTCGGTTACAAAACAGGCTGATGCCGCCGTGACTGTGCAAGCGGCATCTCTCGATCACTTTGTATTTAGTCCCATGACCGACATAGGTGCGGGACAAACAGAATCTGTAACGATTACGGCAAAGGACACATACGGAAACACCATTACGTCGTTTACCAATTCTGTTGCCCTAACCGATGACTTAAATGGTATTACTCCAACGACGACTGATCCGTTTACTCAAGGTGTTTGGACAGGGCAAGTCTCGCTTAATAAGGCCGGTAGTACCAAGATAAAGGCAGCGTACGGAGCAGTCGCGTCGTATTCCGATGTATTCTTAGTATCGCCAGGCGATTTGTATGCGGCCGACATCGATCCGAACCCGGTTGTCATAACTGCAGGCAAGACGCTGCGTGTCACCGGATATGGAAAAGACCAGTACGGCAACGTCTTAAGCAACGTTTCGTATACATGGTCTGTACCGAGCGTCATCGGAACGGTAGACCAAAGTGATCAGCAGGACGTAAACATCACGGCAGCTCATACGACAAAGGACGGTACCATCAATTTGATAGTGTCATCCGGATCGATACTAGTGAGTAAATCGGTGGACGCTTCGGTCGTGGCCGACTCGTTGTCGAAATTCACTTACGCCTATATCAATTCGCCGCAGATAGCCGGAAGTCAGTTCTTGGTGACAATTACTGCTACGGACCAGTACGACAATGTTATAGAGAATTTCAATAAACAAGTTTCACTCGCTGATAGCACCAGTTCCGTGTCGCCGTCGCAGACGGGTGCGTTTAACAGTGGTACTTGGACCGGTTCGGTAACTGTCACTCAGACAGCAAGTGCTGATATGCTTGTTGCGACATACGGATCAGTACAGTCACAAAGTAATAGCTTTGAAGTAAAGGCGGGCGATCAGCAGGTATTTCTGACGATAAGTTCCGGAACTAATCAGTCGGGCTCAGCTGGCGGCGACCTAGACAATCCTTATATAGTGAAGGCTGTTGATTTGTACGGCAATCCAATGCCAAGTATCCCTATTCGCTATTCGATCGACTCCGTACCGGTAGACTCAAATGGAGCAAAGATGAGTCCAGAATCCGTAGATACCGACAATGAGGGTCTTGCGAGATCAACGCTTACACTAGGCAACAAGAGTGGCACATATATAGTTACTGCGAGTATCGATGGGCGTTCGTCGGTCGGTGTCAGCTTTTATGCTTCGGCGAGCGCGGCGCTTGCGACATCTGTGAAGATTACTCCAAGCTCGACTGTATTGTTGACCGACAGCTCTCAGCAGTTTACGGCGGAAGTATTCGACAGTTATGGAAATCAGATTAATGATCAAACACCCGTATGGTCGGTTGTTGCTGGCGGCGGGACGATAACGTCAGACGGACTATTTACCGCAGGCACTGCTACAAAGGTATTTACAAATACCGTACAGGCATCAGTTGGCGGGGCGACGGGTTATTCGACTGTGACCGTTACGACACTTCCGGGGCTAACAGGTGACCATCGTGAAGGCGCAGGTGAAATAGATCACCTCGTAGTGACTCCGAAGAGCCCTTCTGTCCAAGTAGGGAAGACATTAGGATTTTCTGTGATTGCTTTGGACCGATACAATCAAGAAGTACCGACCAATACCTTGAGCTACTCATGGCATGTCAGCGGCGGTACGCTATCAGCAACGAACGCGCCACAGACAACGTATACGGCATCGTCTGGCGTAGTGCCGGCACAGGTCGAAGTAGTTGTTTCACAACCTGACAAACAGCTCACTAAAACAGCTTCTACGCAGATTAAGCTAACACCAGACCCACGTGGTTACATTGTGATCACGACACCGAAAGACCACATAGCTTCTGGTGAAGACTTCCAAGTTACGTTGACAGCTTATAAGGGTGACGGAACGGTTGATGAAGGCTTCACTGGGCCAGTGCAACTTAGTGACTCGACCAATACTGTGACACCTCAGGAAACGGGTAGGTTCGAAAAAGGCGTTTGGTCTGGCAAGATTTCGATTAATACCGGTGATGCCAGTACAGTAATCAAGGCCGCCGGAGCCGAACGCGACGGCGTGAGTAAAAACCTTGCCATTGACAATAAATATGCGTTTAAGCGATCGGCTGCGCCGGGCATATTAGGTGCGGTATACAATGCCATTAGTGCAGCGGGTGAATGGGTAGCAAACTTCGTCCACTCATTCTTCAAAGTCTCTACTAGCTTCCCTGAAACGACAAAGAACATAGCGGCGAGCCTAGTCGCGGTGGCGGGACTCCTAGGTGCTACCTATGGGTTTGGTCGATCGGCTACACGAGCGATGGAGGCGATTGGTCGCAACCCGTATGCACGCGGTAAGATCATAGGCAGTCTTTTCATAACGCTCTTTGTCAGTATGTTGTTTGTCGGCACGGCATTCTTAATCGCAGGGTTTATAAAGTTTTTCTAGCATGAAGCAGCGTATATATCAAAACTATCGACGGATTCGTTTCATACTTTTGAAGCGGTGGTATCGTTTGCTTTCGCATCCATTCTGGGCGAAACATTTTGGGCATTTACGTCGACGTACGAAGCGAGCTGTATCACTCGCGGTCACATCGATGCTTATTGTTCTTATGTTGTTTTCTCTCGTATTTCAGGCGGCACAAGTTCAGGCGCAAACGCATTCACTCGGTTCGAAAGATCTGCTAGACGGAACGATGCAATACGGAACGACTCAGCTGACTAACCAAAATACTCAACTTTCGCTTCAACAGGGATACGTTGGTTCCTGGGACAACTCAACTATCGATGGTATTCAACCTGTCCAGACGTATACACGCGGCACGGGAACGTTGGCCTATGGTCCAAATAATATACTCTATAGTCTGTCAAATATGGGAGGACAGTGCTACTTTCGATCGTATGACATAGAGATGCAGCAGTGGAATATTCTCAAAAGTGTACCAATTGCGTGTGGGGCAGGGTCGCATATTGTAAGTGACGGTACGCAATATATTTATTATTTCGCTGGTGACTCTACTAGTGTATTTTATCGATACGATATCGGTGGTGATTCATGGGACAAACTGGCGGACGTTCCTTCTCAGGTGGGTGGCTATAGTGACGCAACTTACGTCGTCAAAAATAATGTCGGATACGTCTATTTGTTTAGAGGTGCTTCATCGGCATCTTTTCTGCGCTACAACGTGTCGACAAAGGTCTGGGATTCATTATCCTCATTTCCGACATCATCAACGGTAGCATATGGTATTGCCATGGTGTGGGACCAGGCAGATTCAATTTACGCAATTAATAACCGTGTGGGTGAGTTCAAAAAATATACAATTAGTACAAATTCGTGGACAGACATATCCTCGCTTAGTTATCCGAATACGCATGTCACTATGCATTATGTAAACGGCTCGATTATTGCAGTTAAATTGCAGTATTGGCCCTATACGGTGCACGGTGCAATTCAGTCGTACAATATTGCCACAAACACGTGGACTGATTTACCGAAGCCGCCGGTAGCAGCAACGAACTATGGCTGGACGCCGCCGTCGGCGTATGACGGCTCACGCTACATATACGCAGAATACGGAACTGATTTGCGACAGGATATATTTCGTTACGACACTCAGACGCAGTCGTGGGACTCAACGTCGTTGTATCAGCTAGATAATGACGATAGTGATTGGCATCAGGGTATGATTTACGACGGTGTACAAACCGTCTACTACACTGGGGGCACCGGTTCTGGCAGTGTGGACCGTGTGTATAAATACGATTTATCGACAAGGCAGACCACCTTGATTGGTAGTCAGATTAATACTACCAGCGGTTGGAAAGGTGTGTATAAGTCGGGCGATCTATATATGTTGCCTTATGCGGGAAATACGATTTTTCAGAAATATAACATAGCGACAAATGCGTGGACGCAGCTAGCAGACCTGCCTTATGCAACGAACTGGGGACTTGACATCGTCGATGGCAATGATGGCTATTTGTATGCAGTGACTGGCGGTAGAAACGAATTTTGGCGGTACAGCATAGCAACAAATGCGTGGACGCAGATGGCAAATATACCATTGCGACCATATACCGGCGGGGGACTTACCCGAATAGGAACTACGATCTATGCATCTACGGGTGGCAGTTACAGTCACTTCTACAAATACAACATGTCAACAAATACATGGACGCAGATTACAAACTTTATACCGAACGGCAAGATTGATCATGGTGGGTTTATCACGGCTGACGGTTCGAGGTATGTGTACATTGGAGCGGGTACGAGAACTGACCCACTGAATCGTCGTCTGTATCGCTTTGACACGACGAACGAAACCTGGCAACGATTGGCAGACTTGCCGGCACCAACCAATGTAAATGCATCAGCTTTTTATGATTCTACGAGTAGTAAACTGTATGTTGCACAAAGTTGGGATTCACCGAGACTTTGGAATTGGAGCCCGAGCGCTGCAAATTATGTAACGTCTGGTACATGGTATTCAAAGCCAATCAACCTAACGCAAGTACAATCCTGGCAACCACTTCAGACAACATCGGGGGGCACGGGAACGACAACTATCTATACCCGTACATCGAGCAATGGACGACTTTGGACTGATTGGCAGGCGACGACTGGTACCACAATTAATTCACCGGTCAACAAATACATACAACTCAAGGTAAGACTTTCGGGCGACGGAAGTAGTACGCCGACCATATCAAACATAGACATCCAGTACGACCAAGAAACAGTACCGCCGAACTTGCCTTCGCAATTTACGGCTTACGACAAGTCTGGGGGGGCGACGCAGCTGACGTCTGGGCAAACCTACGAATACGAACACCCGTACTTTACCTGGGCTGGCGCAAGTGACGGGAACAACGGCTCTGGTGTGGATGGGTACTACGTTTACTTCGGAACTGATTCAAGTGCTGATCCTGCAACAGACGGTAACTATCAAACTGATGCGACATATACAGTCGCGGCACCGATGACGGCGGGTGACGTGTACTATGTGCGTATAAAAGTGAAAGACAAGCTAGGCAATATAAGCGCTGCTGCTACGTACTTTAGTTATCGCTACTGGTATATTTCGCCGCCAGGGTCGCAAGTTATGACGTCTGACGCAGACTTTAACAGTGGGACAAATACCCACGTTGCGATAAGTGGTAATGCTATGAAACTTAAAAGCGTTTCGGGCGGGTCGTGGGGTACAGGGCCAACGGATGCGCTTCCTGACACGCCATACGGATCGTCTGAAGTCATCATAGGTGACTACATGTATATGATGCGCGGATCCAGTACTGCAACTATGTGGCGCTACGATTTGTTGAACAAAGTATGGCAGACTATGGCAGATGCGCCCGGTATATTTAGTGTAGGCAGCAGCATGACGTATGACGGTAGTAAGTATATTTATACGATTGCCGGAAACAATACGAATAATTTTTATCGCTACGACACTGTAAATGACACGTGGACAACTTTGGTTAATCTTCCAGCAAGTGCGCAGATTGGATCTGACATCACGTATGTAGGAAACGGTAAAATCGCTATGCTGTTCACCGGAGGTAGGGAATTTTACGTCTATGATATTGCAAGTCAGGTATTTGGTACGCGACAGAGTTACCCATCTATTATCGGTTACGGCGGTTCGGGTATATGGTATGACGGCAACGACACGATCTATGTAAATATGGGTGGCGACTACATATGGAATTTTACCGATAATACCAGGGATATATTTGCCGAGTATTCGCTCAGTAACGATACGTGGCGTTCGCTTGCAAAACCACCCGTCAGCGCGTTCTATACGCAGAACAATCTAGTTAGCGACGGCCACGGGGGCCTCTATATGGTATCAACTGACGCAAACCAGAGCATAGGCAAGAATCAAATGGCGTTTCGTTATGACATAGCAAGTGATTCGTGGGCTGAAGCTCCGGGCCTAACGTCACAAGTGCTTTATGGATCGATGGTGTCTGATAATAATCGCTATGTTTATATCATCCCGTCATACTCCGGCCATAGCCGCGAGCTTATTCGGTACGACACGTGGAATAAAATATATACGCCAACCACTAAGAATATAGATAAATGGGAACGCATGAGATGGGACTGGCCGTATAATGCTTGGACTTGGGAAGCAGGAAATGCCACTACGGCAGCGTATGACGGTTCGAAATACGTATACGCGATTGGTGCTGACGAAGGCGGATTCTCGCGGTTTGTACGATTTGACCCAGACACAGGCGACACGCAATATCTTGCTAACCCATACTACGTGAACCTTGGAGGCTCGATAGCTTACTTAGACGGCAGTGTTTATTACATGCGTGGCGGGGGCTCAAGAGAAATGATGCGCTACGATATTGCAACTGACATGTGGTCTCGCATGACGGACATACCTGTCGGTGCACATCGTCCCGGTGCATCGGCATTGCAAGTAGTCGGTTCATCGATATATGTTATGACCGGTTACGGTGGCACTGGATTTTATGAATACACTCCCGACTCCGGTACGGGAACATGGACACAAAAGGCAAATATTCCGGGCGGTATATATTATGGTTCCGCCACGTATGATAGTGCGAATGGTTATATCTATGTACTGGCCGGCAACAATAGTGTAAATGACTTTTATCGCTATTCGATCGCTTCCAATACGTGGACGACAATGGCATCGTTACCAACGGTATCTTATTACGGCAATGCGATGGTTGTGAACAATGGAAAAATTTATGCCGCGTTGGGGTCGCTTACCACGACAACGTATATCTATGACATCGCAACGGATAGTTGGACGCAAGGTACTTCGGCGCCCGAAGCATTTTCACATGGTTCGATATTTATACCTATAAATTCTACACACGCATTAGCAATATCTGGTGATAATAGTCCTAATCTTTGGCAGTTTAATTACCCAAGCGCTACAACTGCCTACGAGGGTAGCGCTACGCATGTTTCGCAGATTTTTACGACACCAGGCATTTTTGACTACGCGGGAATTACTGCTCAAGTCGACATACCTGCTGGTACGAGTGTAGAGTTCTTTACTCGTACGTCAGACGATGCCAATAGCTGGAACGATTGGTCTAGAACGAACAACACGAAGTACTATAGCGGACAACTGACGACAATGGTGACTTCGACACCTCATAAATATACGCAGATTAAAGTCGTCATGGAGTCGCAAGATAATTTATATACACCGACTGTCAGTAGCTATGCGTTGAACTACTATTATGACGTCGACCCTCCTACTAATCCGTCGGTCATAAACGTGTACAAGACGACAGCAGAGACCACTGAGCTTACAAGCGGTGTATGGTACAACAACGCCACTCCGGTATTTGAATGGCCAGACCCAGGACAACCGGGTGGTGCAACCGACGGTCCGCTTGGGTCTAACCTTGCAGGCTATTGGGTTTATCTAGGTACTGACTCGACGGCGTCTCCTCGAACTGCAGGTCAATTCGTGACCGATAGTAAATACATACCAAATCTACAGACGTCGGGTACGTACTACCTTCGCATACAAGCTCAGGACGTCACGGGTAACGTAGACGGTAACATCTACGCACCGTTCGTTTACAAGTTTGACAAAGATCCGCCTACGGCTCCAAGTTTTATCACCGTGACGCCAGGCGGCTACACGACGACTAATAATTTCACTTTTGATTGGCCGGCAGCCTATGACGGACACTCTGGGATTTCTGGCTACTGCTATCATACCGGTGCGACTAGTGGTCCATTTGCTACTGAAACTTGTCAGACGGGACGTAACTTGTCTGACGTATCTGCAGCGTATCTTACAGGGACAAATGTATTATACTTACGTACGCTTGATAATGCGGGCAACTACTCGTCGTCGTATACGACAGTGTCGTTTTACTTCTCGACAGATCCTCCTAGTCCTCCGACAAACCTTCGCGCAATTCCGCCGTCGTCACCACAAAACCTCTTCGCCTTTGCGTGGGATTTGCCGTCGCTATATTCGGGAGACCCTAACCAACTAACGTACTGTTACAGCATAAACGAGCTGCCTTCTGCAATAAACACAACTTGCACGAACGACCGATTTATCTCTGCCTTTAAAGCGGCAACACAACAGGGGACGAATATCCTGTATATGGTTACTAAAGACGAAGCGGGCAACGTAAACTGGAATAACTACGGCAGCGCGAACTTTATCGCTAATACTGTTTCGCCTGGAATTCCACTTAATCTTGTTGCGACCGACACTTCGGATCGAGTTTCTGGACGATGGTCACTGACGTTGACGTGGGATAAGCCGACATTTGAAGGTAATGGTATTGCAGGGTATGTCGTACAACGTTCACCAGACGGTCACACCTTTACTGACATTGGCAACACAAGTACCACCGCATTTGTTGACTTGGATGTTCAGCCAAGTAACACATACTACTATCGAATCATTGCGGCCGATAACGTCGACAACCGTGGTGGTCCGTCGGGTACGGTATCGGCGACGCCGCAGGGAAGCTTCACATCGCCACCGACTGTTGTCGTGCAGCCTAGCGCGACAGCCAGCTTTGATCAAGCAACGATTCATTGGGTAACGAACCGTGATTCGACAAGTTTCGTCTATTATGGCACGAATCCTAGTGACCTCAGTCAGAGTAAGGGTACGCTTGATTTGAAAGCTGACCACACTGTCATGATTACTGGTCTTGATCCATCGTCAACCTATTACTATCGTGTTCAAAGCTTTGACAACGAACGTACCTATAATCTTACAGATGCGTATTCACAAATATTTTATACAAAGACATCCGAGGCGGCACGAATCTTTAACGTTAATAGCGACAGCACCACACTTTCAAGTACCGTCCTGGGTTGGCAGACGAGCGTGCCTACGCAAACTCGCATAGATTATGGCACGACGACGGCTTACGGATTAAGTGCAACGAGCGACGAAGGTCTTGGCACTAACCACACATTTAAGTTAGACAATCTTAATAGTGGCACCACGTATCATTACCGGGTTGTGTCGACGACGTCGTTTGGCAGTACGATACGTAGTGACGACTATACATTTACGACTATTTCGCGGCCAATTATCAGCAACGTACGCTTTAACCCATTGGTGAATGATCCGACAACCAGTGTAAAGGTGAGCTGGACAACAAATGTACCAACGACATCAACTGTGCATTATCAGGGAACGGGTGTATCTCAGGAGATGGCAAAGAGTGAACTAACCACCTCGCACGAAATAACACTTCATAATCTTGCGAGCAGCAGTGAGTATGTATTTAACATCGAGGGTCGTGACAGGTATGGCGACCTGACGACTTCTGAGGAGCAACGTTGGCGCTCTGGTTACGATACGCGTCCGCCAAGTATAAGTAACACTAGCCTTAGTATGACAACGACGCAGGGCGTGAGTAACACGCGTGCTCAGTTGATCGTCAGCTGGAAGACGGACGAACCTGCCACGTCACAAGTCGCATACGGTAAATTAAGTAGCGGAAGGCTCGATAAGAAAACACCGGTAGACACAGAGCCGACAACGAACCACGTGATTATTGTCTCCGGTCTTGATCTGGCAGATATTTACAAGGTTCAAATCATATCAAGAGATATCAGTGGTAACAGCGCATACAGCACCCCGACTCTCGTGGTGACGCCAGACAGGGAAACGAGCGTGCTTGATAGCGTGATAACGCTAATGCAGAAATTGTTCAGGTTTTAACATGGACAGTAACGGTGGTGGGGCAGATCAGCATGCGAGCCTTGAGCATCAGGTCAAGGCGCCGATTCTTGAAGCTACGGGAGCGTCTCGCATTTATAAGGTTGGTGGCAACTTGGTGACGACAGTCAGCGACGTTTCACTACAGGTTGGTTTTGGGGACTTTGCCGTCATATTCGGACCGTCTGGAGCTGGAAAATCAACATTGCTAAATATACTGATGGGTCTTGAAAAGCCGGACGTTGGAGAAGTGTTTTTGAAAGGGGAGTCGCTGTACGGTTATAGCGAAGAGGATCGGACGATATTACGTAGCAAGCGAATTAGTTATCTGCCGCAAACACAATACTGGATTGAGTTTATGGACGTGACTGATAACGTTGCCTTACCGTTGATTCTTCAGGGGATGTCGCAACGTAAAGCCCGTGTAAAAGCTCGTGAATGGCTGGAAAAAGTTGGCCTTAAAGAGGAGATGGGTCTTAACCCAGATGAGTTGTCGTCGGGTCAGCAGCAAAAAGCTGCCTTGGCACGCGCACTTATCAAAGATCCGTGGTTGATTTTTGCCGACGAGCCGACAGCCCACCTTGACTCTAAGTCTGTCGAAGAGGTCACGGACCTTTTGCTTTCAAGTACCAAAGAGCATGGCGTGACGATCGTAATGGTGACGCACGATCTTAGCTTTTTAAAGTTGTCGAAAAAGTGGTTTTTCATGAGAGACGGACGGCTATGGGACATCAGAGACAAGCGCAATCCCTTTAATAATATTCGTGACGTACTGGCATACGTCGATTCTGGTAAGGCCGATCAAGAGGGTGCGTCATGAGACTGCGACGGTTTTTATTTCGTTTGGCCCTTCTCAATACATTTAAGCGCCGCTTTCGCGCCAGTTTGGCAGTTGGCGGAATCGCACTAAGTAGTGGCGTTATGGTGCTTCTGTTTGGCGTGAGCGACGGTCTGAAGTCACTGGTAACGCAAGAAATTTCGAATACCGATACGGCAAATGTGATTACAGTGAATCAGCGTAATGTTAAAGAGGTGATACTCGACCAGACAAAGATATCCACCATCAAATCAATCAGCGGAGTTGCCGACGTGCAGCAATTAGTCGGTATGGTGGGCGATGTTCAGTATCATGGCAGTATCGTTAGTCTTCCTCTTTATGCGGTCACGAGCGACTTTTTCAGAGTGAGCCCCGCACAGATCTTAAGTGGTACGACCGATGGGCAACCTAAGGACACGAATATCATTATGAGCACAAAAGCACTTGATACATTCGGCTTGAAACCAAAAGAGGCGATTAACCGCCCTGTCACTGTCAGTACGTCTATTCCATCTGCAAATGCCGCTGATGGTAAAACGGCGGACGAGTTAAAGGTAAGTCCTGCAAAGTTTACCATAGTAGGAAGTATTGAAAGGGGTAACCTTCCGGTTGCCTATGTGCCCATGGAATATATGGTTCAGCACGGACTTCAGAGCGTATCGCAACTAAAGGTTACTGTGACTTACCCTGAAAAGATGTCGGCCGTACGCGAATCAATCGAACAAATGGGGTACCAGACATCCAGCATCCAAGACTCCATAGATCAAGTTAACAGAGTATTTTCCGTTATTCAGAGTATCATTTTGCTGTTTGGCGTCATTGCTCTTGTTATTACCGTTGTTGGTACCTTTAATGTCATTACACTTACATTGATCGAAGAAATGCGCCAAATTGGATTTTTGCGACTTATGGGTATGAAAAAAAGGGCTGTTGGCTTTTTGTTTATCGCTCAGGCAATCATGCTTACAGTGGTGGGCGCGGTCATTGGATCAGTGTTCGGAGTCGTGGCTGGCTTTGCTGCTAACGGCGCTGCGCAGTCACTTGTTGGGGATACACTTTTTACTGGGCGTGTCTACGTCTTTTCAATGCCGACCATACAGATTATAATAATCCTTATGCTATCCATATTACTTGGATGGCTAATAGGGTTTATACCGGCCAAAAAAGCCGTTAAGGTAGGACCGCTAGAGGAGTTACGATCATAGAATGACACTGCAAGGGGTGGTAATTGCCGGTGCACTTGCAGCTGCGATATTGCTGCTGTTTGTTTTTTTGGTGCGCGTTTGGATTTTAGTTCGGCAGCTTAATACTTCCTTTGCGAAACTGGGGTACTTAGTACGAGAAGATGCAAAAAAGTACTTTGACGATGCGGCTGGCAAGATTGTAGATACAAATGAACAGTTCCAGGAAATGTATAAAAAAATCGTCATGGAAGGAACGCGTTCAGTACTCAACGAGAGCAGTACTATTACCGAAAAGATTATGGTGGATGCTCACGGGCGAGCAAACAACGTCGTACTCGCAGCACGAACCGACGCCCAACAGATACTACAAGCTGCGCAGAAAGAGGCGGATATTCATGCAAATAGAACGCTTCAGCAAACCGGTGATGTCATAGGGTGGGTAATGTCGCAATATCTTGGTGAGGTATACTCCGTTGCTGATCACGAGGCCCTAATTGAAAAATTAGTAAAGAATTATACCGATGAGCACAGATAATAAGCACACACATGTATCGCCAGAAGTACGGGGTTCAATCGGCCGCGAGATTATGAGCGTGCTTAATGCCTGCACAATTAACATGTCTTCGGAGCAGACCCTCCGAGAATTACAGCTTACTGTTGAACGACTGACGTTTGCTAGTGAGAATATAGGCGAGGACATGTCAATGACTGACGTGGATACTATCTTAGGGGGCGACGTATCTCCTGGCACTATGTCGTTTATTGCCTGGCTACATAAGCGAAACGCCATTCGCTTGTTGTTCGGAGAGAACGGGCGGATGCTGCTTTCGTTTTGCGTCAGGTACTATCGAAATGTGCAGCAGGTACGATGCAGTACGCCAATTCCTTTGCGAGAGTCGTTTCGTATAAAGCTACTAACACAATTACGTATATTGTATCCGGAACCGATAAACATCATATTTGAGACCGTACCCTCGCTTGTGGCGGGCTGTATCATCGATGATGGTCATAAGCGAGTTGACATGAGTTTACAGAGCAAGATACCAAAATTGGTTAGTCAGTACGTTGACGCCACTCGACCAGTTAGGACTGCGCCTCATGAATCCTAGTGTTGGTCGCGTTGAGTCTGTGCGCAGTGAGACGTGTGTCGTCAGTGGGCTAAATGGCGTAGGGCTGAGCAATGTCGTGACGTTTTCATCGGGGGCCACGGGTATTGTATTGGGGTTTGAGCACCAAACAGCACAAGTAGTAATGCTTGAAGCTTATGAGAAGGTCAAAAAGGGTGATTTGGTACGTATAATTTCTCAGTACCCCGTGATTACCGTAGGCCAAAAATTACTCGGGCGGGTAATTGACCCTCTAGGACGACCTCTTGATGGACATGGTGACATCGATACACTGGGTGCTGTGGTGCTACCGGTTGAAATTCCTGCGCGCCCCATCTTCCAGCGCGCAATCGTCGACAAACCCCTTCAGACTGGGTATACGCTCGTTGACTCGCAAATACCGATTGGTCTTGGTCAGCGTGAGCTTTTGGTAGGTGAAAGCAAATCCGGGCAAGTCGATGTGGCAATAGACATCATATGTAATCAGGCTCGCCTTAAAACAGATCTTATCTGCGTATATGTTGCGATAGATGCGGAAGTGGCAGTAACGAAGCGTAACGTAGAACGACTTGAACAGACTGGGGCGTTAAAACAGACGGTGGTGTTGTTTGGTCGTACTGCATCTGCGGCATCACTTAACTACATCACCCCCATGGTAGGCATGTCGATTGCTGAATGGTTCATGACGCAAGGAAAAAACGTTCTGATTGTGTTTGACGACATGTCTCGACACGCAAAGGTATATCGACAGCTCTCTTTACTGTTGAACAGGCCTGCAAGCCGCGAGGCGTATCCAGGAGACATCTTTTATCTGCACTCTCGTTTGCTTGAACGATGCGGAGCGTTTAATGAGCATGCAGGCGGAGGGACGATTACCGCGTTACCTATCGTTGAAACATCAACAGAAGAAGTAACCGACTATATCACCACTAACCTTATGTCGATAACCGACGGTCACGTGCTGTTCCGACGAGCACTGGCAAACAAGGGCTTGCGCCCACCAATAGACAGTGGATTCTCTGTTTCGCGTATTGGTGGTCGTGTCCAATCGAAACTTATTCGGGAATTGTCCGATCAGCTAAAGGACATACTAGTACGATTTGGCGAGATTGAAAGATTCATTGCCTTTGGTACTGACCTCAATAGTGATTCGCTTGAGTTGTACAATTTGGGGTTACGCGCCAGGGCATTATTTGATCAGACTTCGGATGATTACTTTACGCCTCTACAGCAGGCACTACTGCTTTACTTTGTAACAAGCAAAAAGGTTTTGGAGTGGGACCATCATCAGATGAGGCCGCTACGTACTCAGTTGCTAAAGTTTATGGTAATGCCACCATATGACAGGATGCTGACACCAAATATGCTACAGACATTTGACAAGAGCGTGACCGATACTTTTGATGAATGTTTTAAAGATTTCATGAAGAACCCCGCAACACCTAAGCCTGCCGAAAAAGCACAGCGCCTTGTGGCTGAGACCGAAACAATCAGTGGTATATTGCGTGAAAACGAGGATATGTTCCATGACAAAAATTGATGGTCTACAACAAGAAATTCGTACGATGAAAGAGCTTGAGGACCTTACAAATATGCTTGAGCAAACTGCAGCCCGTAACATTGCCGTAATGCGCACGGAAATTCTAGAAAGCCGACCGTTTTTTCAAGAATTTTGGCGCATTTATGCAGTAATGAAACAGTTGACGCCGCCACCGCCTGAGGTAATTCATAGACAACTAGTGGTCGCCATCGGTATAGATTGGGGGATGCCAGGTAATTTGCTCCATCGAGTACTGGATGTTGCCGAGCAAACGTTTGAAGAGCACGGTGCGGATCTGATGTTGATTGGTAAAATGACCCATGCGCGGTTCAGGACTAATACCGATCGTACGGTTCATACATTTTCGGCTCCTAAAAAATCATCACTTCGCGATATTGAACCTATCTATGCTCTTATTTCAAAATATGCACACACAACTTTCGTTTATCCACGTTTTGAAAGCCTCTCCAAACAAGTCGTCGAAACTAACTTCATAACAATAGGCGAAACCGCTGAGGAGCATAAAGCGAATGCGCAAAATCGAGCAAAGGACGAAGTGGCGGCGAAGCGTTTTATCATTGAACCGAACCCTCAGGAAATTGCCAATTATATGAACCAGACTGTCGTTGGATTGTCGCTATACCACTATATTGCAGAGTCTATGCTTGCATACAGCGCCGCTCAAATGGTGGCAATGCGAGACTCGTACGATAACGCAAAAAACGAGTCAAAGGCATTGAGGTTAAAGTACCACAAGGCTCGTCGTGCGATGATTGACTCGAAACTGCGTGAATTGTACGGATCTCGTATGTCGGGAGATTTTCAGCTAGACAAGGACGGAGTACATAAGCGATGATTGACTCAAAACCGCTAGAGCTGTATGGTACTCGCATGAAGGGGGAATATGGACAATAACCAAAACGTTGGTGCTGTCGTACGTGCCGTAGGGCCAATTGTTGACGTTGAGTTTGATTCACTCATGCCGCCACTCGGTAGGGCGTTGAAAGTTGAAAAGACTGGCATGATTCTTGAGGTCATTGAGTACATGAATGACCGTGTTGTGAGGTGTATGGCGTTGAGTTCTACAGATACGATCGCGCAGGGCTTGTCTGTAATAGATACGCAGGCGCCTTTAAGTATGCCACTTGGTCCAGAAGTGCTCGGGAGGGTGCTAAATGCTTTCGGACAGCCACTCGATGGTGGTCCGCCATTTAAAGTAGAAGAATACCGTGCTATACAACGCCCGGCTCCAAGCTATGACGAAGTTGATAGTAAACTTGAAATTTATGTTACGGGTATTAAAACGATTGATTTCTTTTCGCCGTTTCCAAAAGGTGGAAAAATTGGCCTTTTCGGTGGCGCGGGCGTGGGTAAAACGGTCATCATCACCGAGTTGATTCATAACATTGTCAGTTCCATTGAAGGTTTGTCGGTATTTATTGGCGTAGGAGAGCGTACTCGCGAGGGTCATGAGCTAGTAGAAGAGATGCGCGATAAGGATCTGTTAAAAAACGTCTCTCTCGTATATGGGCAGATGAATGAAACGCCAGGAGTCCGATTTAGGGCGGCACATGCCGGTCTGACCGTTGCGGAGTACTTGCGTGACAGTATGAAAAAAGACGTGCTACTGTTTATCGACAACGTCTTTCGCTATGCGCAGGCTGGTAACGAAATTTCTACTATTCTAGGGCGAATGCCTTCAGACACTGGTTATCAGCCGACGTTGGGCCAAGAAATTGGTCAGATTGAGGAGCGTATTGTCTCGACGAAACATGGCGCTATTACCTCTGCGCAAGCGGTGTATGTGCCGGCGGATGATTTTACCGATCCGGCCGTGGATGCGATTTTGAATAAACTTGACGCTAGTGTGATTTTGTCACGTGATTTAGCACGTCTGCGAATATACCCAGCCATCGATCCCTTGCGGTCGAATTCGGTACTTGTTGGCAAGAAGCATTTGACCGAAGAGCATTTTGAGGCTATTCAGCTGGCGCGTCGGACACTTGAACGCAACGAAGAGCTGAAAAGTATCATTTCTGTTCTTGGAAAAGAAGAGCTTTCACCAGAAGACCGTCAGTCAGTTGATCGAGCGGAACGCCTCATTAAATTCCTTACCCAGCCTTTTTACAGTTCGGAAAACTACACGGGTACAAAGGGCGTATTCGTAAAGTTGGAAGATACCGTGAAAGGTGTCCGTAAAATCGTGCTAGGAGAGGTCGATCAGATTCCTCCAGAGTTTTTCTACATGAAAGGTACCATTGAAGAAGTAGAGGCCGCATGGCAGCAAAAGACGAATTCACCCTCACGGTAACGAACGAAAAAGGGGTTATGTATTACGGGCCATGTGAGCTGGTTTTTCTACCGTCGCAGCGTGGTGAAACTGCTGTCATGAGGCATCATACGCCTATGATTATGAAGTTGACTCCCGGGAAAGTTCGTATGAAAACGTCGTCTGGTACGCAGGACATCGCAACGGTTACATCAGGGTTGGCGTATGTCGCCGAAGACGTTGTTTCTGTGCTTGTTGATCTCTGATAGGCCGTCATCTCAGAGTGAGTTCCGTACTTGACACGGGCGATGTTTTTTCGAAAAATAAGACGAGTAAGAAATATATGTCATTGATTACATTTAAAGCAAAATTATACAAGATTGGTCAGTGGACACTTCTTCGGTTGCCTGAGGATGCTAGCACTCAGCTGCCATCGCGTGGGCAAGTTGCGGTGAAGGGGAAGATCAATAATCATGACTTTCGAGCGGTCCTAGAGCCAGACGGCAGATGGGGGCATTGGCTCAAGGTGGATGTGCAGTTGCAAAAAACTGCTGGACTGAAGGTGGGTGATGAAGCAACACTAGAGATTGAAGCGACGAAAGACTGGCCAGAACCCGTAGTGCCACAAGATTTCGCTACAGCTCTGAGCGCTGCTCCGCAAAAAGTCATAGACAAATGGAAAGACATTACGCCAATGGCTCGTTGGGAGTGGATACGTTGGGTGAATGAAACAAAAAATCCAGATACACGCGTGATACGTATTGAGAAGTCCGTATCAAAATTAAACGGCAAGCATCGACGACCTTGTTGTTTCAACCTTGCCGCATGTACTGATCCGGACTTGTCGAAAAGTGGCCGACTTATTGAGTTGGCGTAGATTAACGAGCTATTTGCCGAGTAATGACTGCATTTGCTTTGCGATGAATTTCGTCGCGAAGACTGGATTCAATCGATAGAGCCTGTTCATCATATTGGAATCTTTGCCGGTGAAGATTTGTGGTTTGTTTTTTTCGATGCCACTAACGATGATGCCGGCTGCTTTGTCGGCTGGTAGCATCATGGCAGCTTGTTTTTTCACGTCAGATACCTTTACGTCGGGCATTTTAACACCGGAATTTTGCGTGATTTTTGTGTCAGTTGCGCCGGGGTACACGACGGTAACATGGACATTTGTGTCTAGCAGTTCGGCGTAAAGACCTTCGGTAAGTAGTTTCACCGCAGCCTTTGATGCGCCGTAGACACTCTGGCCAGGTACGGGCAAAAAGCCCCCCATGCTCGACACGTTGATGACATGTGCTTCGGGTCTTTTGAGTAAGTGGGGAAGAAAAGCTTTTGTCATGTAAAGTGTGCCAAAAAAGTTGACGTTCATGACGCGTTCGATGGCGTCATATTCAAGATCATTTACTTTGACGAACGGTTGTATGATGCCTGCGCAGTTGACGATGCCGTCAACCTGGCCCTGTGCCTTAATGACTTCCTCGGGTAGTTCAGACACGGCGTTGCGATCAGTGATATCGATTGCGTGTGTAGTCAGGCTACTGCCAGCGTCGCTGTTTTTTTCGCGGAGTTTTTGCAAGCCTTCTTCGCGCAAATCGACCGCTGCAACTTTGGCGCCTCGTGCAAGTAAAGCAGAAACCAGCTCGCCACCGATACCGCCGCCAGCACCAGTTACTAGGAATACCTTGTCGTATACTTTCATGGTTACTTTCTTTTTTGTTTTAGCGATTATTTTCCCCATTGTAGCATGAGCGTAGTAAAGAGCGGTGCGGCTTGCGCAAATGCTTTAAGGGGAGTATGGTTACTTCAACGCGCACGCTTACTTCACGGGAGGAAACATGGAACAATCTCACGATTACAACTCGGAATTACCATCACTAGTACTTGGTGGTGGAGGTCCCTTTGGCATTGCATTTGAATACGGCATATATGAGTCGCTGCAGGGCGCGGGAATTGATTTGGCGGATGCACAAATGCTTGGTACATCAGCCGGTTCGTGGGTAGCAAGTTTCATCGCAACGGGTAGAGACTACTCTGACGTGGCTGACATACCGCAGATCAAAGTACCGAATTGGCAGCCGGGATTTTTGCAAGGTATTGCACGGGAAGTACTTGGCAACGACAGGGCGAGTAATGTTCGGACTATGGCATACAGACTTCCTTCAAGGGAGCATCCAATACCAGGGCCGCAAAAACTGAGGGGAATTGATCTGGCGGACATGGTTGCAGCTTCTTCGGCCGTGCCGGGCCTGTTTCGCCCTGTGCGAATCGGGAACGAGTCTTACGTAGACGGCGGTGTTCGCTCGATTGTCTCTGCCGACGTAGCACCGAAATCACATAGAGTATTAGCCATTGCCGCCCTAGGCCAGCATTTAAAGCAACCAATTGGTCAGCACAAATTGGCAGTTGGGCCAGCGTTGGAATGGCAACTGCGACGTGAACTGAACAGCTGGAAGCAACGACATGGAGGCGAGGTGGCATATATACAGCCCAACGAAAAGATTGCCGGCATGGTTGAAGGTCCCGGCGATTTGTTTAATTTCGACATTGCACATAGGGTATACGACATGGCGCGAGAGCAGGGCGAAGAGGTTGTTGAGAGGTGGCGCGACATGGGTACTCTGGCATTATGGCTGACACGCCAGCCCATATAAAGAATCTTGCATTTTTTACAGCACTTGTTTGACGGTTTTTCCGCTACACTGAATGTATTATCACCAAAAACTAAAACGTTAGACAAAGCGTTTACCTATTGAAAGGCTGATTTGACATGGACCAAGACATATTGGCGCCCGAACAGGCAGAGAAAGACAACTACAAAGAAACCGACGTGTTTGCCTGGGCAAACAACATGCTGCAATACAAAGAAGATCTCAAGATTGATCTGTTTTTGATTAGCAAAAGCTACATACCGTTTAGGATTAAATTAGCCGACAGTTTACGGCAGCAATTAGAGCCACTCTTTATCGACGGGTTGTTGGAATATTTGTTTGAAGGTGCCGAGGAGGGTATGACAGTGCGTGGGTTTGAAGAAGCTGAGGCTGAGGCTGGTGTATTGCAGCGCACGCAGGTATACAAAGTCGTGCACGCACGCGAAACGCTTCGCTGGATTAAGACGCAGGAACATGAGATCGAGACGTTCAACGACGACGAGCATGATTTCGGTCGCATGAAAGGCATGATCGCGCGGGTGAGCCACCCTGATATGAAACACGAAGTTTTCGTCGTAAAGGTGCTGCCACGCTCCAACGTCATGCAAGGCAAAGCAGGCTGGATGGTCAAGAGCGGCAAGTTTGTACCGTTCGACGCCGAAGCCGCCGTGCGCATACCAGCCGACAATCAGCTGCTTATTATCGACCAAGATATGTACGTGTTTAGTCAGGCGCGCCTGAAGCAGATGTTTAGCTACGACGCCAAGGAAGCAATCATTGCCGAGAAAAAGGTCAAAGAAGTCAACGCTAACTTCCGACTGAGCTTCCCAGAGGGTCAGAATATGCAGACGCTGATTGAGGGCAAGCGAAGTATCATCAAAAAGCTACAAAAACTTGATACGACGGCCGTTAAGCAGGAGCAACTACTAGAGCACGCCGAGGACTTGGGCATCGAAATGATGCAAGACGACACCGGCGCGATTATCATCATGGACGACAAAGATATGGGCAAGTTCGTCAATCTACTCAATGACGACTATATGGAATCAGCACTGACGGGTCAGCGCTACGAGATCATCCAGAAAAAACTTCTGAAGATTGATGAAGATGACGCTGAGCCGGTCGCGCCCTAATATCAGCTAGCTTTTCTAAAATCTGCTATATTTGTATTGGAAAATACTTATGTTTAGGTGGATTTAAAATGAGGCGCGTGGAATATGAAAACTGACGGAATAGAGTCCAGGTTTGATTCCCATGAGCCTCCACGAACTGATAAGTATGACTATAGCTACTTTACCCCAGAGGAAAATCCTGACGGAGAGTTGCTTGCCAAGCAGATTCAAGCACAGAGTTACGTCAACATGCGGATTGTTCGCCCCGAAGGGTTAATTACGCTTGCGAATGGTGCGCAGATTATGGCCCCTTCCGCATCTAATCCATCGGGAGTTCCGTATGTCCCGATTGTCGGTAGTCGGGCTGAATATGCTCTTGGAATAGAAAAAGGAACGACCGATCTCAACCCGATGACCGGCCGGCTAGTCGCTTGGAAAAAGCTCTATGCACCTTTAGACGCATTGCCGGCGTATCAATTCAGCAAAGACGTTCTTTGGTCAGAGGGAGAGCAGTACCTGCGGAGTGTCGAGGCGGATCCAGGCTGTGTTTTAGTAGAACCAGAAGCGCTCGGCAAGACAATAAACGCTGGTCGTGCAGTGGTTAAAGAGTTTATACGAGCTGAGATACAGCGAGTATTGGGTAGGGGCGAAGTGTGGTTTATGGGACTTGTCGAAGCGACAGCATTTGAATCTTTTGTCCACAACTGGGGACAGACCGCCGTAAAGCAAATTGGCCCGTCGAAACAAACGTTTCATCCACAGATGTGTAGCGGCATTGCGTTGGTGCCGACTGTTATGAATATCGACAGTTTTTACGATGACATGGCTTACGATATTTTGACACCAGGAAATAAATTTGCCGAACGACAATTAACTAACTTTGTCTACATGTCTGACGGTGTCAGTGACACCACACTAGGGTCTGAGCTTGCTGAATTTCGAGTTTGGGCATGCAATTTAGCGAGAGCTATGGGAGGTACTTTGTGAATTATCATGGCGATTCACTAGAGTACTGGATGAAGCGTGAAGTAGTAGAGGCGCCGGAGTGGTCAGAACCTGAGTGTTATGATCCAAATAATGTGAGTGACAGGCGGGGTATGTACAGTCGTGTCGTCATGGGCGGCGCAAAAGTCCAGCGGAAGGTTGCTGCAATCGCCGAAGATCTCTTTGAGATGAAGCATCCTGACCAGAAAAACAATCAGACCGCACGCGAGCGCTTCGTCGAGCCGATTTCAGCCGAGGGCGATCGTTATGGTAAATGGTACTATTTTCCCTGGTCAAACCAGCTTGTGCAGTATCCCGACAGGGAGGAACATCGTTTACTTTTAACGTTTCGCAACCGAGAACTGATTACTGCGGATGAACTGCGTAAGATTGGTTCCGCGACAACGGCGCATATAGGATTAAGTGTCGGATCGCACATACTTGAACAGACGTCTCATATGGCGCTAGGGGATAAAGTTATTTTAGCCGATCCAGATGTTATGTCTGTGCCAAATCTGAACCGAATTAATGCCGGTATGCCAGAAGTGGGTATGCGCAAGACAGATGTTGCGGGTATTCGCTTGAGCGAGCTGAATCCATACGTTAAACAGGTACATCTTTTTGATGGCATAACGTCACAAAATGCTGAAGTAGTTGCCCGACATCACCCCGATTTGATATTTGAAGAAGTCGATCACATGCCAACGAAGATACTGATGCGTAAACTTGCGTATCGAGTGGGTGCTGCCTTGATTATGGCTACCGATACGGGTGACCTTACCATGATCGACGTGGAGCGGTATGATTTAGGTGATGTTAAGCCGTTTTTGGGTAGACTGACAACAAACGAGATGATGATGATCGAGGAAGCGAACCCGTCACCAGAGCAGACGGTGCGTCTGATTATAAAACTGATTGGTCTAGAGAATATATCTATGCGCCTTGCACAGTCATTGGGGCAGATCGGCATCACACTAGGAGGGATAGCGCAGTTGGGTACGACGGCGTCGACTGGCGCCGCCTATGCAGCCGTTGCTGGTCGTGAAATATTACTCAAGAGAGGACCTACAACTGGCCGCTACAAGGTGTCTCCGCAAGAAGTGCTGCATCTGTGAAATAGTAGAGTTTCGTAAGCGCTATCAATAGCGCTTGCTTTTTTTATAGTTTTATGATAATATAATACAAATAATTAATCGAGAGACTCTTAGAAGTAAGAGGAGAGGAAACAATTTCTAGATGATTTTCTACGATCACGTAGATGAAATGGAGCTTTTCAACGATGCCATGGAAGCAAGTGGCATGGCATGGTGGCTGTTTGAACACCCGACTGGATTAATTTTCTTCCACCCCAACAAGCTTAAGATGCTTGGTTACGACGCCAAGGATGCTGAGAAATTCGTACACATAAGTAAGTTTGTCGATTTGATGCACCCAGATGACATCGAATCTACAACGGGCGCCCTCGGTGCTTATTTAGAAGGCAAGACTGACGATTATCAGGCTGATTATCGTATGAAGACCAAGAACGGTGAGTACAAGCGCTTTTACGACCGTGGCAAGATTGTCGGCAAGAGACCAGACGGTCAGATCGCAGTCGCTGGGTTCGCTATGGATCTGACGCAGTCGAAATTAATGCCACGCCCAGCGCAGACTACCGAGCTGTCGAATAAATCGTAGGTCCGGGTGACCTAAAATCTCTTAGCGCTTTATTTTGAAGTACTGTATTTGGTATATGAGAAGTGCTTTCGCCTTGCTACAATGTATGTAGATGCCAAAACACAAAAAATTTCCACGATGGGCGTATACTTTGCTCTCCGCAATTATCGTTGTTGGTTGGGTAGCATTTGCTGGCATCAGTGGGCCTTATTTTGGAAAAATTAGCGATGTTTCCAGTACTGACCTGTCGACGTTTCTACCGAATAGTGCCGAAGCAACAAAGGTCAACGATCAACTAACAAAATTTAGCGATAAAAAAGCAATTCCAGTTATCGTCGTTTATACACACGACGACAAAAAGCTGACTAGTGATGATTTGTCACGAATCTCCAGCGTTGATGAAAGCCTAGCCCAAGTAAAGGGAGTTACTGGCACAGTCTCTCAACCCATACAGTCAGACGACAAAAAAGCAGCCTTTGTCAGCGTGCCGCTTGCGAGCGACGCTGATTTCAACAGCGCCTTTCCGGCAATCAAACAAAAACTTGCAGATTCAAATCTGAAATTTTCATATGTACTTACAGGTCCGGCATCGCTTGCCCATGATTTACAGACAGCTTTTTCAGGTATCGACAGTACGCTACTGCTCGTTGCGCTTGGCGTCGTGTTCTTCATTTTGTTGATTGTGTATCGATCGCCATTTTTGCCAATCATCGTTTTATTTACTGCAATGTCGGCTCTTTCGGTAGCCGTATTTTCGGTGTATCATTTGGCCGACGCAGGCGTTGTGCAGCTAAACGGGCAGGTACAGGGTATACTATTCATCCTTGTCATTGGAGCAGCGACCGACTACTCGCTACTGTACATTTCACGGTATCGCGAAGAGCTTACCTTGCATCGTAAGACATGGGACGCCATGTGGGCAGCATTGAAATCCGCTTACGAACCGATTATTGCAGCCGGCGGTACGGTGACTGCCGGACTGCTTTGCTTGCTGCTGTCTGATTTAAAGTCAAACCAGGCGCTTGGACCGGTCGGCAGCATTGGCGTCGCGTTTTCTGTAGTGGCAACTCTGACGCTACTGCCGGCCTTGTTGTTGCTAGCGGGTAGGACTGCTTTTTGGCCACGACGCCCGAAATTCGTTGAGAAACAAGGCCGCGATGGCTACCTTCGGAATCATCCGGCATGGGCGCGGGTTGGTGCACTGGTGAGGCGTCATCCACGCAGGGTGTGGGCGGCGTGTATAGTTGTCTTGCTTGTAGCTGTTGCGGGTGTTCCACAGCTAAAGGCTGATGGTGTCTCGCAGAGCGACATTGTTCTTGGTAAATCTGAAGCACGTGACGGGCAGGCGATTCTCGACGCGCATTTCCCGAGTGGATCAGGGTCACCAGCCTATGTGGTGGCAAGTCAGGACAAGCTCGATTCTGTCGTAAAGGTGCTTGATGCTGATAAGGGTGTCGCTTCCGTTTACGCGGTGGCAAATGGTGTTGAATCAGGCTCTATGCCTTTGGGTGGCGCTGCCGACACTGTGCTTAACAAGGTCAAGGAGCAGGTGAAACTTCAGCGTTATGATCAGATTTCGGCTATGCACAAACAGTTCGCCGTTCAGATGGCAGGAGTGCCGCAAGCCCAGATGGACGCTGCCTATATAGCTGCCGCTGCAAAACTACCGAGCGTTGATACGATTGCCAAGCAGGCGTATCCTTTTAAAAATGCTACTGTGAAAACCGTAGACGGTGAAGTACTTCTACAAGTTACATTATCTGACCCTGGAGCGTCACTCGCGGCTCGCGATTCGATTGTGCGACTACGCGACAGTGTCAAAAAGGTAGATGCTGGTGCCATCATAGGAGGTACGAGCGCATCACAGTATGATACAAATCAGGCTGCACTTCGTGACATACGGGTAGTTATGCCAGCAATATTGATTGCAATTACATTAATACTAATGCTGCTTTTGCGCGCAATTGTCGCTCCACTTTTGCTCCTTCTGACAACCGTTTTGTCGTTTGGCGCGACTATGGGTATTGCTGCACTTGTCTTTAATAATTTGTGGAAATTCCCAGGAGCCGACCCGGCCGTGATTATCTTTGGCTTCGTGTTCTTGGTAGCGCTCGGCATTGATTACAATATATTCCTGATGACACGTGTCCGTGAAGAGACGATAAAGCACGGCGTGACAGAGGGAACTATAAAGGGGCTAGTTGTGACGGGCGGTGTGATTACTAGCGCCGGTATCGTCTTGGCTGCGACATTCGCATCGCTGAGTGTAATCCCCATTTTGTTCCTAGCTGAAATCGCATTTATCGTCACCTTTGGTGTGCTACTCGATACCATCATCGTGAGGTCATTGCTCGTACCTGCGTTGACACTCGAAATCGGTCGGCTTATGTGGTGGCCGTCTAAGTTGTGGCGAAAAAGCAAGTAATAATTCTTTACGCTGCGAATACTTTTGATTACGCGTAGCGCGTGATAACGAACATGAGGAGGGTGCCAAGTACTGTTAGTAGCAAAGTCACTTTTGACGATTTATGCTCGTGTGCTTGTGGCAAGATGTCACTCGCACCGATGTAGAGTAGAAAGCCGGCAAAGAAGCCGAGATAGAGAACTAATCCAGAGTCTGACAATGTGAATAGAAATGTCGATGCAACACCGAGGACGGGTGCGAGTGCATCGACGAGCAAAAACTTTAATGTTCGTCGGATTGAATTCTTGTGATTGAGCATGAGGCTGACGGTGTTGAGCCCATCGGCAAAATCGTGACCAATGACGGCAATCGCGACGGCAATACCAACGGTTGGACTTACCTGAAAGCCCAGGCCTATGCCGACTCCGTCAAGGAAGCTGTGACCACTGAGTGCCAAGGCTGACAGGATGCCGACTGATGGATGGCGGTGCTGACCATACTCGTTTTCATGCGCGTGGTGTATGAGAAGGTATTTTTCGCTGATATGAAATAGCAAAAAACCGACCGTGAGTGCAATCATGGCTGGTGTCGGGTCGAGGTTTTGTTCATGGATAATGTTAAAAAGCTCCGGCAAAATGTCGAAGGCAATGACGCCTAATATGATGCCGGCAGTGAAGCCGAGTAGCTTGGGGATGTGTTTTTTATGTCGGATACCGACAATGCCACCGGCAAAGGTTGAAAGAAATGTTGCGATACTGAGAAGTATTGGAGTCATTGGATAATCATAGACATAGGCACTATATATTGCAAATATGTCGCAATTTGTGGTAAATTTGCAATATGAATGAGACACTTTCTAGATTGAGCGACATATTAAAGAAAGATGGCTATAGCCTGACGAAACCGCGACGAGCGGTCTTTCAATTCTTATTAGGTAAAGAGCCCGTTACGATGAGTGACATTACTAAGGTACTGATGCCGACGGTTGATCGTGCTAGTGTGTATCGAACTGTCGCATTGTTTCAAGAGCTGGGTATTATACAGCGTCATAACGTAGGTTGGAAATATACGATTGAGCTAAGTGATACCTTTTCTGAACATCATCACCACATAACATGCATTCGTTGTGGAAAGGTGACGTCAATTAACGAAAAGGCATTGGAACGATCAGTAGAAGATCTGGCTCGTCAGTATGGCTACCGGGCAACGGGGCACCAAATCGAGCTTCAGGGTTACTGTGCGGCGTGCGCATGAATTAATTTTTTTTGTCGGTTTGTTTGTGTTGACGATTTCTGATGGTGGTCACGATTTTGCCGACGAGCGCAGCTATTAGCATAATGGCACCTGCCCACGTGACGAACACGAAGTATTGTCCGAGGGCAGACCCAATGTCGTGAGTGAGTATTGGTGGCAGTGAACTAAAGCTGCCTTTGCCGTCATGAGGTGGGTTGAGAAGAAGCAGCGAAAACACAGTACCTGGCAAGCTAATGAAAAAGAGAAGTAGCCCGAGGTTCGACAAGCGCCCCCAACCCGCACTGAAATATGCGACGGCCGCTGCGAACAGTACAGACAGTATGTAAAAGATAGTTAACGGTAACTGAAGTGCGAGGTGTGTACTCGAAGTGAAAAGTCGTAGAAGTGAGGCCTGATTAATGAATTGCTCCCTTTGCTTTTCGGTCTTTGTAAATTGGTCGGCCGCACCTTCGACTCCTTTGTCATAAATGATTTTTGTTAAGGGCAAAAATACTTTGAGTGATATTTCGTTTGGCGTCAGTTTCAGGTCGGCCTTCGTTATGACGACACTTTGCATATACGGAATAGGGTGAATGGCTCCGCCGGCTTGGTCGATCTTCTTTTCGGCCTCCTTTATGTCGATGGAGCCGTCGCGAATGAAATTCATGCCGATGACACTGGCGACGATTTCCGGCGCACGGTCCTTGCTGGTTAGTACAGACGCCACCGACAGTAAGAGGCATGCGATGAGCGATAGCGAAAAGAGGATTCCAAAGATCCATTTTGCGTCGACATGCCAATAAGGTCGGACAGTTGGAAATAGTTTCACGTATGCCATTATAAAGCATAAGCGTTCACTGTCTGAAATCATATCTGTTACAATAGGGGTGAAATGTAACCAATAAGGAGCGCCTATGCTTTCGTATCTTCGCTCAACACAGTACAGGCCGGTAATCAAGCAGCGAGACACGCTGCAGCCCGGTTGTTGGATCCGATCCGAGCGACCTACCGATGACGAACAGAGTCAACTAGTAGAGCTGGGCATTGATCAGGACTTATTGGCCGATGCGCTCGATCCGCACGAGGTTCCACGTGTTGAACTGGAGGATGGCTGGACGTACTTTCTAACGCGGCTGCCAGATACCGATGACGATTTTAACGATTTCACGACGCCGATCGTGTTTGCTTTAGGTCCGCAATATATTGTGACTGTCAGTCGTGATAGCTTAGGTCGCTTGTGGCAGCCGTTTATCGACAACGTCAAGGCTCCGACGACACAAAAAACGAAGTTATTCATGATGATGCTTGAGGCCGTTATCCGGCAATACGAAACGCGGGTTGCTTCAATCAACCGCCAGATGCGCGCGACTACCAGTGACGTTCGCTCGCTCGGTTCTAAAGACATCATGACGATTACCGAGTATGAACGAAAGCTTAATGATTACCTTGACGCGCTTCAACCAACAAATTCAGCGCTAGAGAAGATATTGGGCGGTCGTCTGCTACCACTTTACGAAGATGACCGCGACTTGGTCGAAGACTTGTCGATTGAATTTGAGCAGCTGATTGCTCGTTGCAAAAGTCTTTTGCGTACCATCACGAACGTTCGTGACTCATACCGTGCCGTTATGGACACGCGGCTAAACGAAACAATTCGTTTGCTTACTGTTATTACGCTGGCATTTACAGTTCCCATGATGATATCTGGTATATACGGCATGAACGTTTCCATACCGGGCGAGCATGAACCCTATGCTTTTTGGATAATCATCATCGTTAGCATTGTGCTGTCGGGCTCGCTTGCACTTTATTTCCTTCGCAAAAAATAAGTCTACTAATATGCAAGTAGGTTGACACGTTTGCAAAAACTTGTCTTAAGTGGTATAATTTAGCTTAAGATAGTTTGAGGTAGTTTTGGATAGTATGAGTCACCAAACAGTCAACAACGTGTTTCTTGATTGCCAACAAGCGGCGGATTATTTGAGTGTCAGTGTTAAAACAATTCGACGATGGGCTCAATCGGGTAAATTAAAGGGTAAAAAAGTCGGTTCTCGAGGCGACTGGCGTTTTACGCACGACCAACTTGATCAACTGGTGCACGGGCAAGAAGACGATTACGAAATTGTTAAACAGTTTTTGCATCAGCACGCATCTGACATAGAACGATTGGCTATCGAAAAATATCACACCTACCTCAGCGAAATTAATCTCTCGAGTAATAATATTGGGAAAAACAGTCGCTTTCATGTAGAAATAATTAAATCGCTTGCAGACAATTTGAAAAATGAAGCGGAAGGAATGAAGAAGTTTGACAAGTTAGGTAGACGGCTTGCTACATCTTCACTAGAAAAGGGATTGACCGTTCAAGAAGTGCACGACGGTATAAGGTTCCTGAAGCGGGCTATGTGGGAAATGGTGGAAAATTCAAAAGAGAATAAACACCTGACGCTTGCTGACATCTATTCATTGAAAAAGATTTTTTCTACGTATAAAGATATCCTTACCTCAAAAATATTAATTGCATATCAGGACAATTATCAGCAGGCACAAAAGGCACTGGAATATGGTGAAGAAAAATTTGCCAAGATGTTTCATGTTAGTCCTGTGGCTATGACGTTGAGCCGGGCTTCAGACGGGGAAATTATTGACGTAAATGAATGCTATCTCGAAATGATGGATTGCAAACGATTAGACGTCGTAGGGCACAGTGTTGTCGAGCTGGACGGAGAAAGTGGTCACATTGCTTCTAAGCGACTGCAACAACTCAAAGCGATCGGGTACGCAAAAAAGCGAACGGAATTTGAAACAGAAATAGTAACAAAAACAGGAATGCGCAGACGAATTCGAGGCGCGTATATAGCCTTGAAGATTAACGGTGAAAAACACATTATTACGTCTCACTTTGACGTTACGGAGCAATTAAAAGTCGAAGGACGAAACCAATATCTTGCGGCGCTGACGACTAACATTGCCGATGCCGTGGTTAGCCTTGATAACAAGCACAACGTAGTCTCGTGGAATAAAGGTGCCGAGAAGCTTTATGGCTGGAAAAAAGAGGAAGTTATAGGGAAAAAACTTTCAAGCTTATTGCATCAAAGGCCAGTAAGCGGGATTACCCTAAAAGAGCTTCGACAAGTCGTAGCCGACAAAGGTGTTTGGCGCGGTGAGTCTGTTCATCGTAGGAAGGACGGCTCGTCTGTAGACGTAAACACGTCGGCCGCATCTATAAAAGATGAAAACGGTAAGATTATTGGTCGAGTTGCAGTGTATCGCGACATTAGTGCTCGCAAGCAGGCCGAGCGTTCGCTGGCAGAACGTGAAACGCGATATCGTCTGCTGTTTGATTCGATTGCTGCAGGTTTTTGTGTGGTTGAAGTGTTAGAAAACAAACAAGGAAAGGCGTATGATTACCGTTTTCTTGAAGTTAACCCTGCTTACGAGAAAATGGTCGGAGTTTCTAATATGCAAGGCAAAACTTTACAACAGTTAACCCCAGCTGTATCTGATAAATGGGTAGATGTAGCCGCGGGTGTTGCAGTGACAGGCAAAGACAGTCACGTTACCAGTTATTCGAGCTCAGTAGATAAATGGTTTGATGTGCACGTAATGAAGGTAGGAACGGGGAATGATAAAACGGTAGCTCTTTTGGTTCGGGATGTCACCGAACATAAAAACATCGAGCAAGAGCGAGAAGTATCTATGAAAAAGATTATTAGTACACTTGAATCTATCAGTGATGCGTTTTTTCAGGTAGACGAAGAAGGCAATATCGTGCTAGTGAACGATGAATTTGTTCGCATGTCACGCATATCTAGGAAAAAGGCCCTTAGTAGTAATATAAAAAACGTGTTTTCTAGCGAAAGCTGGTTCCCGAAAAGGTATGAAATGTTTCAAAAGGTTATGGCGACAGGGCGGTCGGTGCACTATGTTGATTATTATGAGCGAAGGAAAATATGGGTTGATGTCCGAGCGTACCCTACGGAAGGTGGGGTGTCGTGGTTTATCAAAGATATAACTCAACAAAAAGTTGCTGAAGAAAAACAAATAATGCTGACAAAGCTGTCTTTGGAGCGCGAAGAGCTGATTAAAATTGGTAGAGTTAAAGACGAATTTATCGGAATCGCCTCGCACCAATTGCGTACTCCAGCCACGGCCGTCAAGCAATATATAGGCATGTTGCTTGCTGGTTTTGGCGGCACTTTGAACGACGACCAAAGACAGTATCTGGAGACGGCATATGCAAGCAACGAACGCCAGATAAAGCTGATTAACGACTTACTAAAAACGGCACAAATCGATGCGGACACATATTCACTAAGTCGAAGTACACAGCACATTGCACCACTGCTTAAAAGTGCGGTTTTGTCGCACAAGCCTTACCTAGATAATCGACAACAGATTGTTGTCGTGAAGGATCAAAGTGACGGAGCAGAAGCAGATATCGACCCTATAGAAATAGATCTTGTTTTTGCAAATCTGCTAGAGAATGCCAGTAAATATAGTCCTAAAAAAAGTAAGATTACAGTAGCACTACAACGCGAAGCAGACGTTCTTCGTATATCATTCTCAGACGAAGGTATTGGTATTCGCAAAGAAGACCAGGGCAAGATTTTTGACAAATTTACGCGAGTGCACAATGAGCATTCCGACGCAGTGAGTGGCACTGGCCTGGGACTTTACTGGGTCAGGCAAATCGTACAAATGCATGGCGGTACGGTGACCGTGTCGTCAAGATTACACAAAGGTTCAACCTTTACGGTAACGCTGCCGTTATGAATCTACCCGTATATCGTGAGCGCCTCGAACCGACAGCGCAAGAGAATTTGACCCAATCTATAAACTGTTTTATAATAAGTATAAGTAGTAACTAATGGTGAAGAAGCGAAATTTTAAAAGATCTGTAGCTAATGTATGGTCGCGCGTTAGGTCGCGTTGGCCAGCTTTATCGTACAGTGCTTTACCACTTATAGTGCTGGCTGGTTTTTCAATTACAGGCGTGGTGGGGTACGTTTATGTCTCCGCTAACTTAAATCAATCACGCACACTTTCAACTCGTCAGCAGTTTAAAGATAATTTCCAACGCATTTCGATAGAACTCGACGCATACGCAAATTTGCTTAGAGGTGGTGCGGCCGAGATGCAGGGGGGAAGTGGCACTGAAGGTGCGTGGAGTGATTTCATCGCAGTTTACAAACTAAGAAAGAATTTTCCGGCTCTCGAAGCAATTGCCGTATCTAAAGGGACGGCGCTTCAGGAAACGACGTATGCGTATATAACGCCGCTGACGGTGTATACAAAACAGTTAATCGGTGTGAATCCTGCTCAAAATCCTACCGTAAAAACCGCTATGGAGGAATCTTTACAGACAGACAGCACCACATTGGCGGGACCAATACACAATGTGCTTACAACAAAAAACATAAAAGGTGTCCCTGCTGGAGTAAATGGATTTTATTTGGTTAAACCCTACTATAACAATGAGATGCCTCATGATACGTATGAGCAGCGCAGTAATGCATTACGAGGCTTTACCATTGCTATGTTCCGAGGCGATGTATTTTTTAATGAGATTTACAAAAATATCGATCTAAATAACAAGGGACTTGCAGTATACCTGGACGATCCCGTACCGGAAAATCTCATGTACGATTCGGATCGTACTAGTGAAGCAAGTAAAACTACTAACGAGCAGAGGATTACACTGTACGGTCGAACAATCACCATTGTGTATACGCAAGATACATCAAAAATTGTGCCGTTTTCGGAAACATACTTGCCGGAGTACCTGTTGTTTATCGGGTTAAGTCTCGGCGTTTTCGTAAGTCTATTGTCTGGCTATATGCTTAGAAATCGTTATCGCATGCTCATGACACAAAAGGAGAGGGATGTTAATTTTGCCAAAGACGAATTGTTGTCATTGGCATCGCACCAGCTTCGGACACCGGCAACGGGCGTGAAGCAATATCTGGGTATGGTTCTGCAAGGCTTTTCCGGTGACATCAGTGAGCAGCAGCGAAAATACCTAGAGCAGGCGTATAGAAGCAATAACCGTCAACTGCACATCATTAACGATATTTTACACTTGGCTAAGCTAGAGTCCGGACGAATTGTACTCGCGGAGCACAAATTTGATTTTGCCATCATGATACGGGAGGTGGTAGATGAGCAACAAAGTGATGCTGATAACGGCGGTATTTCATTGAAATTGACAGCACCATCCAAAGGTCTGATGATCGGCGATAGTCACATGTTACGCATGGTAGTCGAGAACCTCGTAAGTAATGGAATAAAATACACGCCGTCCGGAGGAGTTGTGTCGATACGGCTGGTGCGACGAGGAGCACATTGGGTGTTGATGGTGAAAGATACGGGCGTTGGTATAGCCAAAAATGATCTGAAAAAGTTATTTAAGCAGTTTAGCCGCATAGTGAACCCGCGAAGTGATTTCGTGACTGGTACTGGCATAGGTTTATATCTGGCGCATCATCTGGTTGTCCTTCATGGTGGTACGATTAGCGTGTCGTCCGACGAGGGTAAGGGTTCTACGTTTGTTGTTCGTCTTCCTCGTAAGATGTGAGAATTTATATCATTGAAGGTAACGAATGCGGTATACTGGAATATAGTGGAGAAATAAATGACGAGTACAAATGACACACGATCGATCTTAGTTGTAGAGGATGAACCCGAACTAGCGGAAATTTACCGAGTACTATTGGCGCAAGCCGGGTACGACGTCACCGTTATGCATAATGGCAAAGACGCACTGAAATATACGTCTGAAAAATCACCTGATTTGATTTTGCTAGACCTTCGAATGCCAATTATGGACGGAGTCGAGTTTTTGAAGAAGTACGAATTGAAGGATAAGCACCCTAAAGTAAAGGTGGTGGTGTTTAGTAATTATGATATGCAAGACGAAATTGACGATGCATACCGATTAGGCGCAGAGCGATACGTGCTCAAGGCTTGGGCGTCACCCAAGGAATTACTTCAGATCGTCAAAGACAGCATTGGCTAGATATAAAAACACCTTTCGTACGCGAAGGTGTTTTTGTTTATGCATTCACTAACTCTGTAGTCGTAGTCCGCGGAAGCTTTCATCGCCTAGTCGGCGCTCTAGTTCTGCGCGGTTAATGGTATAGCCCTTGCTGTCATAATCAATAATCTTTTTGCGTTTAAGACGACCCAGCTCTACTGTGGTTGTTTCTCGGGTGAGCCCCATTAGGCTACCGAGAGTCGTGTGAGTTAGCCGTAGGTTGACGCGATAGACGCCTGGCGCTGTCTGCTTGCCATAACGGAACATTAGGTAGTACATCATCAAAAGTAGCTTTTCTGCAGCGCGTGACTGCTCTAAAGCGGTCACCTGCATAATCAGGCCCGTATAACCAGTCGCGAAATAATCGAACATGTATTGTTTTACCTCGGGATTTTTTTCCATGAGGTCGAGCAACACGGGTTTTTCAACAGTGAGTACTTCGGAATCTTCCATGGCTTCATAGTAAAAAAGCGTGCTTGAGGTTTTGCCGAATAGCCACGACGCAGGAAATACATCACCCTTGGTTCGGAAACCGGCGATTTGTTCCTCGCCAAAGTTACCAAGGCGATACACTTTGAAGACTCCAGAGAGTACGATATAGACCTGCCTAGGAACCTCGCCCTGATAAATCAAAATAGAACGTTTCTTTACGGCACGTCTTGTCGATTGGGTTGGAAGAAGGTCTGCTATACTTTCCACACTCTTATACTACCACTTTCAGCGGCTCCTGAATATTGCAGTTGCAAAAGAGTAAGATAAATTACAGCTTCATATTCACTGAAAATGTACGATAGTACGTAGCCTGACGTGAGTCAGTGGAGAATTTAGAAGGAGACGCGATGCGAGCAAATGCAGACCATGACACTGTCGATGATAAGATCCACCATTTTATGGCACGGAAATCTCCACTCAGGACGCTAAGTAAGATGGTTGCCGATCGCCTGGCAGTGGCTCCGATGAGCGCTGGACGTAGCGATGACGGTATGACATACGAAGTGGCAGAGTGGCATCAAAAACGGTCATCATATCCATTACGAAAAGTAATGCTGAAAGTAAAGACGCTCTAAGGGGCGTCTTTTACACATGTACGATTTTAATCATTTTGGCGAACGCTTACCAGGTAGTCAATCATGCGTTCGGCAATATTCATGACATACCCTCGTAGCCGATCAAGACTGTCTTCGACGATGGCTCCTTCGTATGACTGTTTCATTCTCTTTGAACTGAAAATAAGTTGTTCAAGCTCATGATCTTTATCTAGGATTGCATGCGCTTTGTCTATGTCAAAGTGGAGAAGCATCGTTTCGGTATCTTGCAGTAATTGCTCCGCACCTTTTTTGATGGAAGAAAAACTATGAGACAACTGTACGGGCTCGGTTCGGTCGTTTCCTGCTAGCTCGGCAATTTTGACGGCGTGGTCGCCAATACGTTCGATTTGTCCGGCGATGCTGCGATAAAAATCGGCTTTGGCAACGTCGTTATCGATCTTGCCGCCGAGAACTTGTTGGAAGTGACGTTTGATAGCATAGACAATTTTGTTAACTTCGTGGTCGCGTTGTATGATGTCGGTCGCTAATTCTTTGTCGCCGTCTTGCGCAGCAACTAAAGCGTCCTCGAACATGCTACGTACCATCTGAAAGACGCCAATTGTGTTTTCAGGAATCGAAAATGACATTTCGTTGAGCAGAGTGCGAGCAACGATAGTGTCAGATGTTTCTCGTACGATTTCAAACCCGAAAAATAAACGAATTGTCTGTCTGATGATTTGATTTTGTTCGGAAGTAATACGTTTGCTGGCTAGCTCAATACGGTCGGCGCCGGCTATATACGAACCAATCATTTCTCGTTCAATCCAACTACTGCTCTTGCCGTCGAGATCGAAGCGATAAATCAAATCACGCTTGGTTCTTGATGCCGGCTGTATGGTTAATCCGCCTTTAGTCTCGTTAACAAACACCTCGTCTTTGCTACGGAGCGCCCATCGGTCTACCCAGGATTTAGGTAGTGTTAGCGTCAAGCTGCTTCCACCAGTTGCCTGTAATTTTCGTTTCTTCATAATTTATATATATATCAAACTGTTAATTAATGCTACTTATTTGTAATTTTTACAGCGGTAGATAAAAAAGCGTTGACAGCAAGACGACGGCGATATAATTTGTATATATAAATTACATTTAATATATATTTTTCATATATAGGAGGGTGCATGAGTAAAAACACGGGGATGATTTCTGGCGTTATCGCGGTAATCGTAGTAGCGGCTGGGTTACTAGTTTTGACGAACAATAAATCAGACACAGACACAAACAAGAGCAACACGGCAGTAACCGTAACGGGCGCTGGTTCTACGTTTGCCGCTCCGGTTTATGGCCAGCTAGGCAAGGAATACAAAGACAAGAAAAACGTTACTATCAACTATCAGTCGGTCGGTTCTGGTGCTGGTGTAGCGCAATTTATCGCGAACACGGTGAATTTCGGTGGCACTGATGTTGCTCTGAAAGATTCAGAAGTGAGTCAAGCAAAAGTACACGGTGACCCGCTTAATATACCAGTATCGTTTGGTGCAATTACCGTGTCTTATAACTTGCCGGGCGTGAAAAGTGGTCTGAAACTCGATGGCTCGACAGTTGCCGACATATACATGGGTAAGATTACTAAGTGGAACGATTCTGCGATAACTACGTTAAATCCAGGCGTATCTCTACCTGACATGGCAATATCGCCAGTATATCGTTCAGATTCATCAGGTACTACGGCACAACTTACTACATTCCTCGCTGACGAGAGTTCTGATTGGAGCTCACAGATTGGTAGCGACAAAACAGTCAAGTGGCCGGCAGGTACTGGTTCGAAAGGTAATGACGGCGTTGCCGCTACGACGAGCCAAACAGTTGGAGCGCTTGGTTACGTCGAACTGGCATACGCATTGCAAAATAATTTCACCGTTGCTTCGGTCAAAAATAAAATGGGCGAATATGTTGCTCCGTCGCTCGATACTACGTCGAAAGCTGGCGATAACTTACCGAATCTACCCGAAGATTTACGATTCACTTCGATTGATTCACCGGCTGAAGGTGCGTATCCGATTGCATCTCCAACATTCATCGTTACGTATCAGGATGTCTGCAAGGCTGGAGCTGTTAAAAACGCGAACGAGGCTGGGGCTTTGAAAGGCTGGCTGGGTTACATACTGGGCGAAGGCCAGGTAAGTATGAAAAAGTTAGAGTACGCGCCACTAGCACCAAGCTTGCTAAAAAAAGCTCAAGCAAAGGTTGATAGTATGACATGCAACGGTTCTGCGATTCAGGCAAGGTAGCAGAACGTGCCGGTTACCGAGTCAGTGTTTGTCGAACTTCGAACCCGTGTCGCATATGCGACACGGGTTTGGAGCGGCGATATGTTAATTCGCCGTGCTTTGCAATTTGTGGCTGTGGCCATCTTGGTTGTAATCGGTTATTTTTTTGTCCAGTTGATAGCCGCGTCATTGCCCGTGTTTGCCAAGATGAGTGTCGTAGGGTTCGTCTTTGAAAATAACTGGGATGTAGCACACGCGGTGTTCGGCGCCCTGCCACTTGTTGTCGGAACGGTAATTACGTCGGCTATTGCGCTAGTTATAGGCGTTCCTGTTGCAGTTGCGGCAGCACTCTTTATCACCGAGTTAGCTCCGGTGCGGATGCGAGGCGTGCTGGCGCTGCTACTCGACTTGCTGGCTGCCATTCCGTCGGTTATTTACGGTTTATGGGGAGTTTTTATTTTGATTCCCACGTTAAAGCCGGCAGAAGAATGGGTGGCGGCAACATTCCACTACGTGCCGTTTATAGGCGGAACGGTCATTGGTCCGAATTATTTCGTTGCAGGTTTGATACTCGCGATTATGATCGTACCAATTGTATCTGCGATTTCACGTGAGGTATTAGCGACAGTGCCGTTAGCAGAAAAGGAAGCCGCTCTGGCACTTGGCGCCACTCGATGGGAGATGATTCAGCTAGCCGTACTGCCGCATGCAAGGCCTGGTATTGTCAGTGCTTCGATGCTTGGATTGGGCCGTGCGATTGGTGAAACAATCGCCGTCACCTTAGTCATCGGCAACGCTGCAGTCATAGGAGGCAGTCTGTTTTCTCAGGGATATACTTTGGCTGCTGTGATTGCTAATGAATTTGGCGAGGCGGGTGTAGGCACCATACACGCGTCAGCATTGATTGCTGCTGGGCTGATATTGTTTGTCATGACGCTCGTTATAAATGGCGTTGCGCGAGCCGTGGTGTTGCAACGTACACAAAAACACAGTGGCTCCATAGCAGACAGGGTGGTGGCATGAGCGTACTAGGAGTTGTGTCGGCTAGGCGACGTTGGACAAGTCGGATTCTGCACGGTGTGCTCATGACTGGTTTGATAGTAGCACTTACGCCGCTTGTTTTGGTGTTGGCATACGTTCTTGCGCGTGGATTGCCAGCGTTGAATCTGGAATTTTTTACGACTGATCCGACCGGTGCGTTTTTTGGCGACCAAGGAGGTATCCGCAGTGCGATAGTGGGTACACTTGAAATCGTTGGGCTGGCGATGTTGGTTTCCGTGCCAATTGGCATTGCGTTAGCTGTATATTTGAATGAAATTGGACGTCAGTCACGGATGGCTGTTGCTGTCCGATATTGCATCGACGTTATGACTGGTGTGCCGTCGATTGTTTTTGGTCTATTTATCTATACGGTTTTTGTTGTTGGCGGCATGGCTGCTGGCTTTGCCGCATGGAAAGGTGCCGTTGCACTCAGTCTGCTCATGCTGCCCATCGTAACGCGAGCGGGTGAGGTAAGTCTGGCGATGGTGCCAGATACGCTTCGCGAGGCGGCGCTGGCACTTGGTGCACCACGTTGGAAAGTTATTGGATATGTCGTGTTGCCATCTGCATTGCCTGGCATGATGACAGGCGGCTTATTGGCAATCGCGCGAGCGGCTGGCGAAACAGCTCCGCTATTATTTACCGTACTTGGCGCACAGGTGACGACGTTTGCTCTAGACCAGCAAATGAATGCATTGCCGCTACAGATATTTAACGATGTACGTCAACCAAGTAGCGCACTCGTGACTAGAGCGTGGGGTGGGGCGTTGACGCTTATATTATTGATTTTACTCGTAACGATAATTGCGCGCCTTAGCGCCAGGAGGATACGTTTATGATGACGAAAAAAAGTACGAATCAAGTAAAGGGTTTGGCGATGGGTGTTCATAATCTTCAGGCTTACTATGGTAATGCGGAGGCTGTTAAGAGTGTGTCGGTCGACTTTTTGCCAAATCAGATTACTGCGTTAATCGGGCCTTCGGGTTGCGGCAAGTCGACGCTTGTACGTTGTCTGAATAGGATGCACGAGGAGATTCCCGGTACGTTCGTAAAAGGCAGGGTTCTACTTGACGGTCAAGATATTTACGACGATAGGATTGATCCGGTTGCGGTGCGACGGACGGTCGGCATGGTTTTTCAAAAGCCGAACCCGTTTCCGACAATGTCGATTATCGAGAATGTTATGGCTGGGCCGCGCTTGTCTGGCGGTAATTCAGAAGATCTACGTAATCGGGCAGAGCGAGCATTAAAAGACGCTGGTTTGTGGGAAGAGGTTAAGCATAAATTGAACCGCCCAGCATCTGGCTTGTCTGGCGGTCAACAGCAACGTTTGTGTATTGCTCGCGCAATTGCACTTGAGCCAGAAGTGCTGCTGATGGATGAGCCATGTTCGGCGCTTGACCCAGTGTCAACGCGGCGTGTCGAAGAATTAATCATGAAGCTCAAAAATCGTTTCACGGTTGTGTTGGTGACGCACAATTTACAGCAGGCAGTGAGGGTAGCAGATCGGACGGCGTTTATGTTAGACGGTGAACTTATAGAAATTGCGCCTACTAAAAAACTTTTCGAAAAACCCAAAGATTACCGTACAAAGGAGTATGTGACCGGACGTTTCGGCTGATAAAATTCAATTCATACTTGACATACTTTTCATACTTTTGCTAATCTTGCTTGGAAAGGCAAGACTCTTTATGCACCCAAGCAACAAGAAACTATATGGCACGGCAACAATTGGCAGTAAAGGCCAAGTCGTCATACCAGCTGAGGCTCGCGAAGAGTTGAATTTGCGACCAGGTGACCGACTTTATGTCGTGAGTGCCGGTGCGGGTGGCGTCGTTTTCCTGAAAGAGGAAATGTTGGAAAACATCGTCGACCAAATGTCGCAACAGGTAGAGGGTTTCCGCGAGTACAAGAAGTACGGACGTAAAGAAAAATAACAAAACGGTAAAGTGGAGAACGTATGCACCATCATTTAGAGCTGCGCACAAAAGTGATCATTATGCTGTCTGTCATGGCCAGCATGTTTTTGGTAGCGCTAGACCAAACAATCATTTCGACGGCGCTTGGCAAGATCGTCGAAGAATTTAACGCGTTTGATTCACTTAGTTGGATCGTGACGGCATATCTACTGACAACGACCATAACGGTTCCGATCGCTGGTAAAATGTCTGACTTGTTCGGTCGTCGGACTGTGCTGCTAATAGGTGTGGCTGTATTTGCCACCGGGTCGCTAATGTCAGGTATGGCAGGTAGTGTCGAGCAGCTCGTTGTGTGGCGAGCGTTCCAGGGTATCGGCGGCGGTATCATTACTGCGAATGCCTTTACTATCATCGGCGACTTGTTTGCAGCTCGCGAGCGTGGCCGATGGCAGGGTATGATTGGCGCGGTATTTGGTTTGTCGTCACTTGTAGGGCCGCTGCTTGGAGGTTGGTTAACTGATCCGCACAATATACTTGGTCTGACGACTAACTGGCGCTGGACACTGTGGATAAATGTACCGATAGGTATTGCGGCGTTCGCCATTATCGCAATCTTTTGTCCGCCATTGAAGCGCGACAAGAAGCCAGTCGTTGATTATGCCGGAGCGGCCCTGTTGACTATTGCCTTGGGTACATTAGTACTTGCAGTTGATAACACGGATCAGATATTTAAGGGTCTGCTGGACAATACGAGCCTAACTCTCGTTAGTCTGCGTGTAATCATGTACTCTATCGTTGCCGTTTCTGTAGCTGCATTTGTGATGGTTGAGCGACGAGCGAAAGAGCCGATTCTTCCGCTTCGATTCTTCCGTAATCGTAATTACGTGTTAATTATGGGTATCGCTACATTGTTTGGCGCAGGATTCTTGGGATCGATCCTGTACCTTACACAGTTTAATCAGCAGGTATTTGGCGCTTCGGCAACACAATCTGGTTTGATGTTGTTGCCAATGGTAGTTGGACTTATGATTACGGCTATCACGTCGGGTCAGCTTATATCACGAACTGGTAAATACAAGATATTTATGCAGGCCGGTATCGTATTAGCAACGGTGATGGTGGCTATGTTGACAACACTGACGCCAGATACCAAGTATGTCTACGAAGGGTTCCTGATGCTTCTGCTGGGTGCCGGACTTGGTGTTGTGATGCCAGTCATGAGCCTTGCGGTTCAAAACGAATTTGAGCAACACGACCTTGGTGTCGCGACAAGCTCTAGTCAATTGTTCCGTAGTCTTGGATCAACAATCGGAATTGCGATCTTTGGCGCATTACTGACCGCAGGATTAACGAACAGCCTTATTGGTATTCAGGATGACGCTTACCTTCAGGCTCTCAAGAAGAATCCAGAGGCAAGTAAGATTGGTAACTTTAATGACTCTAATACACTTCTGACACTTAATATGCCTGATCTGAAAAACAAGATTACAGACGGCTTTAACGCGGGAATAAATAGTCAACCAAACTTGCCAGCACCAGTTAAGCAACAGGCGACAGAGAACTTTAAAAAAGAGCAGGCAGCGTATAGCGACAAGATCATAACTGCCTTTAGTGACAGTTTGCGCCGGCTATTCTTGGTATCGGCATTGTTAATGTTCGTCGCCACAATCCTAGTATTTATGATAAAGGAAAAGGAACTCAAGGCAGCTTCTCCCGATCAAGCACCAGGCGTTGCGTAGTAGAACAAATGAATAGCTTAAAAACCTCTCCGTGCAAAATGGGGAGGTTTTTAAATTGAAATTAACGCTTGCGCTTTAAACAGATTGATTGCGTAGCCATAAGCATGACCCCTGTTAATTGTATTGACACGAAAGCCTCCAACTGCTAAGATTGTCTATGTGTTTCGCGCCAAAAACGAACAATAGTAATTAAAGGTCGAGAGTGGCGCGAAGATAAGTGTGTTAGAAAGTAAGGGAGTAAATAAACCTCATGCCAATAGCCATCAAGTTTGTCGCCAGTCGGCGCAAGCAGATAGCAGTGGATGTGGTGCCTGCCGAATGGCAACTGTATATCGCTCATTAAAAAGGAAGGGCATACCCTTCCAATCATCTATCGAAGTGAATTCGACAGATGATTTCCATCCCCTGAAGGCCATGCCAGGCATGGCTGCTCTAAGCAAAGACTGCTGAGAGACGAGGGCTAAAGTAGAATAAAAACCGCTCCAAGGCACCGGAGCGGTTTTCATTTGATACGAGAACGGTTACTTGAGAGCTTCGTCGATAGCCTTCTTTAGTTCGCTACCGTTACCATTTATGATACTTGAAGCGACCTTGTCGGAAACGGTGGTGCCGTTTAAGACAAATGTTGGTGTACCGGATACCTTTGCTTTGTTGCCGAGTGCCATGTCAAAAGTGATTTTCTTGTTGACGTTGTTTGCGCCCATGTCTGATTTGAATTTGTCGATGTTTGCTATGCCGAGCTGTTTGGCATAGTTGACGAAAAAGCCGGTTCGCTTGTCAATGGAAGCGCTCGACCAGTCATTTTGAGTCTCATATAATTTATCGTGCATTTCCCAGTACTTGCCCTGAAGTCCGGCTGCTTCGGCCGCTGCGGCTGCCGCCCTAGCATTCGGGTGCATAGTCGCAAGCGGGTAGTTGCGGAACACGAAGGTGATCTTCGATGCGTACTCAGAAGTAACTGATTTTACTTGCGGGAAGGCCTGTCCACAGTATGGGCATTCGAAGTCGCCGTATTCGACGAGAAGGACTTTGCCGTCTTTTTTGTCGAGTACGTGATCGGCGATATTGCCATTCGACGCGCTCGCAGACTGTATTTTGTTTTGGTCGATCTTGTCGACGTTGATTTTGTCTTTTTGCGATACAAAAATAAGCCCACCTAGGACCGCAACGCAAATGACAGTAAATATGATCCAAGTTTTTTTACTCACGAGATTCCTCCACTGGCTCAGGGCCGATTAACTCTCTCCATTATATAGTATAGTTAACGTATGACAACGCTTTCGCTAATATTATGGTTCATCGTGCTGGTCTTGATGCTGGTGGTGCTTTCTATTCGGCCACAGCGTACGCGACATAGTTGGTCGGAACTCAACCGACGGGGTGATAAATCGACGATACGGCGCGAACGACTACTAGGCGACGTCATGGCTCTAAGACGAGTGACTGTGGGGCTGCTTCTTGTTTGTCTGCTACTACTAGGTATGGCCATGTGGCAGGTGATGGGCATTGTAGTCGTTGTTGGTGCATGGTTAGTAGCCGGTGCTGCTGCGAGATTGCAGCTATTGCATTCATTGGCTATGAAGCTTTACGCGCTACTGGAGCCGCAATTGCTAATGTTTGTTGAAAAGGTGCCGCTACTAGGTCAGCTATTTCGCGTCGACAAGTACGTGCCGCATGACCAGAGGCTAGAGTCGGTTGAGCACCTACTCCAATTAGTAGATAGTTCAGGGCACGTCCTGACAGATGATCAGCGCGATATGGTTCGGCGGGGCGTCAATTGGCATACGACGGCAGTCGGATCAATCATGGTTTCGGTAAAAGACATTATGAGCGTTAAGTACAATGAACTGCTTGGTCCGCTTGTGCTCGATGATTTGCATCGTAGCGGGCACAATCGATTCCCGGTGTTTCGCGGGTCAATCGACAACATTATAGGCATACTTGATATTACTGACCTTCTGGAAGTAAGCGCTACAAAACGATCGGAAACTGCTGAACAGACCATGTCATCTGATGTACTGAGAATTGAGTTTGACGAACCGCTACCTGCAGCTATGGCGTTGCTGCAAAAGAGCCATCGGCACATGCTGATCGTGGTAGATGAGGGCGGACGGACGGCCGGATTGGTGACTCTCGCGGACATCGCAGGTTCGTTACTTGGCAAAAACAGAGGCTAGAGCCTGTCAAAGAACTCAGTATTCTACCTATAAACCGTGTATTTTCGGTCGGATAACAGCCTGTAGTTTCGCGAGGTAGCTACGGCTACCTCTTGTCGCTTCAGGCTATTCCCAACTCGAAAATATACAGTTTCGGTGACATAAGAGTTCTTAGATAGGCTCTAAAATGTTAAAATAACAAGATATGACACGAACACTATCTACTGATACGACAGGAAAAATTGGAGAAAACATAGAAGTAAGCGGTTGGGTTAATAGTCGCCGCGATCACGGCGGGCTTATTTTTGTTGATCTTCGTGACCATACTGGCATTGTTCAGCTAGTCATAAATCCTGAAAGTTCAGAGGCATTTTCTCTGGCCGAAACCATTCGCGACGAGTACGTTGTTACGGCGCGTGGCATCGTAAAGGAACGCGACGATAGTCTGAAGAATCCCCATATTTCCACCGGCGGAATCGAGATTGTGGTAAATGAGTTACGGCTGTTGAATAAATCAGAACCGCTACCTGTCAATGTGCATGACGACGGTCAGCAGTCTGGTGAGGAATTGCGACTGAAGTATCGCTTCTTGGACTTGCGAAGGCCAAAGATGCAGAATCTTCTGAAAGAGCGCGCGGAATATTACAAGGCCCTTCGTTCGTATATGGATGAAAACGATTTTACGGAAGTAACAACGCCGATTCTAGCAAACTCTAGCCCGGAAGGTGCCCGTGATTTTCTGGTACCATCACGAGTGCATCCTGGTAAATTTTACGCTCTACCGCAGGCTCCACAGCAATTTAAGCAATTACTGATGGTCGGCGGCGTGTCTCGCTACTACCAAATTGCGACATGTTTCCGCGACGAAGATCCACGAGCGGATCGTTTGTACGGAGATTTTTATCAGCTCGATCTTGAAATGGCATTTGTAGAAGATGGCAACGGAGTACGATCGACTATGGAACCGCTCATTACGCGACTAGTGACGGATTTTGCTAAAAAGGAATTTGTAAATGCTGAACCAGACGGCACCGTGAAGCGTCTGTCGTACCAGGACTCAATCGAGACGTATGGCTCAGACAAGCCAGACCTGCGTTTTGATATGAAGCTTGTTGAGCTAAACGACGCGTTAGCGAATACCGAGTTTGGCGTATTTAAGAATGCCGAGGTGGTCAAGGCGATTTGCGTTAAGGGTGGAGCACAGCTAAGCCGTTCGCAAATCGATGGTTTTACCGAAATTGCCAAGTCTGAAGGTGCTGGCGGTTTGGCGTATATTACATACGAAAACGGCGAAGCAAAATCGCCAATCGCGAAGTTTTTGACTGGAGATGAATTGGCTGCTATCAAGGATCGGACCGGTGCTGACGACGGCGATGCCGTGTTCTTTGGTGCCGATACTCGCAAGACAGTTAACAAAGTACTTGGTCGTTTGCGTAGCGAATTCGCTGATCATTTTGGCCTGAAGGATCCAAATAAAGTAGCACTTGCATGGATTGTTGATTTTCCGTTTTATGAGCGTGATGAAAAAACGGGCAAGTTAGACTTTGGTCACAATCCGTTTAGTATGCCAAAGGGCGGACTAGAAGCTATCCGCGGCGACGACAAAGAATCAATTCTTGCCGATCAGTACGACATGGTCATGAACGGCTACGAAATTTGCTCCGGTGCCGTGCGTAACTATGCACCCGATGTTATGTATGAAGCATTTGCTGCTGTCGGTTATGAAAAAGGTCATGTCGATGATCGTTTTGGTGCGATGATCAACGCGTTTAAATACGGTGCGCCGCCGCACGCAGGTTGCGCGTTCGGTATCGACCGTATCTTTATGGTGCTTATGGGTGAAGAAAACATACGCGAAGTAGTGGCATTTCCAAAGAATGGCTCGGGCGTAGATGCCATGATGGACTCACCAAGTGTGGTTGACGCTGCGCAACTTCAAGAGTTGTCCATATCGGTGAATGAAAACGAGTAGTTGTTATACTAACAACGTATGATGTTTAGTTAACAACACAATAGAAGTCTAATAAACGCTATAATAGAAGTATGACTGACAGTACAGCTATCATCATTCTTCTGACCACGGCCGTTATATTGCTGTCGGTAATCGTAGTCGTGTTTCTCGGTGTCGTAACATTGTTGCTGTTTCGAGTTAATCGAATCATCAAGCACGTTGAAAGTGTCAGCAAAAATGTTGCAGAGGCTTCGGCGTGGTTTACGCCAGGCAAATTATTCAGTACGGTATTGGATTTATTTAATCGCGATTAACTCTAAGGAGGTACGATATGTCAAAACTATTTAAACTAACTATTGCGTCGATTGCTGGTTTTGCAGCTGGTATTTTGCTTGCACCAAAAAGCGGTAAAGAAACGCGAGCAGACTTGAAAAAGAAGGCCGACGAGGCAAAGAAAAAGGCCGCTCAAAAGGCAGACATGCTGAAAGATGCTGCTGATGAGAGCAAAGATACGCTTAAACATGGTGCAGACAGCGCTAGTAAAGAAGCTGTTGAATTTGGTCGTAGTGCCAAAGCTACTGCAGAGCGTATAGCCGCAGAGGCTGCCGAGTTAGGTGGTGAGGCTCGCACTCGAGCTCGTCGTGTAGCTGAAGAAGCAAAGAAGACTGCGTCGACCATACAAAAGGACGCCAAAGAACACTTACGATAAACCGATACATACTGGATAAGAGCGTCCAAGTAATTGGGCGCTCTTGCGTTAGGATTGACAAAAACCACGACAAGTATTAAAATAGGCGACAATCCAGACGCAACACTGCGTTGGAAGAACCGAGAGGATGTGAGTAACATGAGTCAGTCGACTCTGGACCGTGATCTTCAATCAGGGACGAGTAACAAGACGTATGAAACCGTGGTGATTGACGACCAGATCGTAGACCTCAAAGCAAATCAAACCGTTGAGTTTGCAGTTGATGACGAAACGACGATTTGTGTCGTCACCCGCACGGGTAAGAGGGGCGACCCTCGAATCTTCGAACGTCTTCCGCTTCATGGTGACCTGCAGCAATATGTCGTCGTGCCGGCACGCGTCGTTTTAACGAACGGCAAGCCGTATCATGGTGACAGATACACAGCAGTTGGCTATTGCGAGCGACTTCGAAAGCTGATTTTCCTTCACGATGCAATCGACAAATGGAGCACCAGAGAGATTGTGTCATGGGCGGTGTACCGTTCCGACGGTCCATCAAAACAACACGATCTGGGCATCAAAGAGATTCGTGTTGTTCCGCTCGAAAGCAAGGAATCAAGTGTCTCTAGCTGACGACAAGTCCCCGTAATGGCAAATCTGTCATTACGGGGACCTCAACTCTTCCTCTCGGTTCTATATAATTCTTTATAAACCAGCTTGACTGGTTATTCATTTGGCCGACGAACCGGTTATGCTTCAAGAGGCTTAGTGTCGATACGCTCGTATGTGGTGTCAATATTTTTAGCAATCATTGAAACCATACGGTCAACCATAGCCTTGCCGATGTCGGACAAGATTGCATCGTGGGTCGGAAAGGCTCGTTGCGGCTTAACGGTCTGTAGGAACTCGAATGTTTCGCTAATTTTTAGCCACGGCGCGGCTACGGGTAGGGCAAGTATTTCGACGGGCTTGTTCGGAACAGTGAATGAATCGCCTGGGTAATATAGTCGTTCATTAATCATGACGCCAAGATTTGCAAACGTTGGCCAGCTTTCGGCAATAATCGCGTGTTTGCCGCCAACGAATTCGAGAGTAAAGTTATCCATTGTAAGTTTGTCGCCTGCGTTTACTATTTTGGTTTTGAACTCAGTAAGTTTGGCCGCGACATCTGGGTGGGCCATGACGATAGTTTCGGGGTTCTTGTCGAATATTTGTTGCAAGTGCGCCGCAGTCATGTGATCGGCGTGTTCATGTGTAATGACGATACCGATAACATTGTCAGGAATCACAAGATCTGAACTATATTCGCCGGGATCAACGATTAATGATTTATTGTCATTTTCTACGACAAAACAAGCGTGTCCGAATTTGGTAATTTTCATTAGGCATGCTCCTCCTCTTTGAAATACTGCTTGTATGCATTTCGTGCTTTTACAATCTTCGGTTCGATAACAATCGAGCAGTAGCCATTGCCGGGATTATTGTTGAAATAATCCTGGTGGTAGTTTTCGGCGGGGTAAAACATGTTCAATGGTTTGACTTCTGTAACAATCGGATTGTTCCAGTGCTTTTTGGCACGCTCTATTGCCGATTTAAATGCTTCTTTTTGTGAATCATCAGCGTAAAACATAGCTGAACGATATTGTGTGCCGATGTCGTTGCCTTGTTGATTGAGTGTCGTAGGGTCGTGAATCAAAAAAAACAAATCGAGTATGACGTCACCCGGGACGATGGACTCATCGAACGTCACCTCTACTGATTCAGCGTGACCGGTTGAGCCAAGCGATACTTGGTCGTAAGTTGGCGTAGGTAAATCGCCGCCAGTATAGCCACTGACGACGTTTTCTACACCTTTAATCCGACGATAGACGGCGTCCAGACACCAGAAGCAACCGCCTGCAAGAGTATAAGTAGTCATAATACAAGTATACTGGTATTTATGAATCATGACGAATTTCAGAGGTTTATCCGCCAGCAGGGCGAGGAGCGATATCGTGATATGCCTTGGCGGCGCGACACACGACCGTATTATGTGTTGGTGAGCGAACTGATGCTACAACAGACACAGGTTGATCGCGTGATTCCTAAATTTGAAAATTTTATAGCAGAGTTTCCCGACGAGCAAACTTTGGCCATTTCGCCACTGGCTAACGTGCTTCGACTTTGGCAGGGGCTTGGCTATAATCGCCGTGCGAAATTTCTGCATGAATCGGCAAAGAGAATCGTTGAGCTTGGTAGTTTTCCTACAGACGAAGCGGGTCTGGTGGCTTTGCCTGGCGTCGGAAAAAACACGGCAGGTGCGGTTATGGCGTATGCATATAATCAGCCAGCGATTTTCATAGAGACTAATGTTCGTGCGGTTTACATACATCATTTTTTCAGTAATAGCGAGCTAGTCGACGATAAGGACATTCACGAGCTTTTGGTTCAGACGATCGATCAAGAACGTCCACGCGAATTCTATTGGGCACTGATGGACTATGGAAGTTATTTAAAAAAACAAGGCGTTACGCCAGAACGAAGCCGTCATTATAAAAAGCAGTCGCCACTAAAAGGTAGCGTACGTGAAGTTCGCGGACGCATTATAGCGGAACTTATCACAAGAGACCTTACGTTTGATCGGCTACGGCGAATTGTTGGTGACGATGGACGTTTTGAGCTGGCGCTTGACGGTTTAACTCACGACGGACTGGTGGTGAGAAACGGCAATCAGATTCATTTGACCGCGTAGTGATCATAAGGGATAATAGAGGACAATGAAATTGAAAGCCTTGAGCCTTATCACAGGGGTAGTCGCCATCACCTTAGTGGGTATTGTGCCTGTGTTTGCTCAATCTACAACAACCATGACAGATTCGCACATCGCGAAGATCAAAATGAACTGCCAGACAGCGCGTGCGTCGCTGAGTCAGATTCACGCCAATGACGCACCTGTTTACATTAATCGTAATCAGACGTATTTTTCGATAGGCGACAAGATGATGGCAACGCTGAACAGTCGCTTGTCGTTAAACAGATACGATGCAAGTCAGCTCGTAAAGACGGCCAGCGACTACAATGATAGCGTTGGACAATTTCGCAATGCATACCGAAGCTATGATAATGCTATGACGACTGCGATTAATACAGACTGCATGAAGCAGCCAGTTGGCTTTTATGACAGTGTGGCGGCGGCTCGTGCAGCCAGGCAAAAGGTTCACGACATCGTCGTCAAGCTGACGAGCGAAATCAGTCAATATCGGAGCGAAGTGCGAGCATTTGAAGCAAAAAACCTGTCTTCACCTACGGAGGGCCGACCATGAACGAGCCGACTGTATCAACGGACGAAGTAGCACCAAAAGCATGGTATCGGCAAGAACTTGTAGTGTTTATTTTTGGAAGTTTAATAATTGCCGGGGTATTGGTGATGCTCGGTTTGGGACTCTATGTGTCGAGTGGATCTAACTTGTTAGATGCAAGTCGGCCAGGTTTTAAGTCTGTTCGAAACGAAATTGACCAGTTTGATTCGTTCCAGACGTTTCCGTCTAGCGGTTCAGTTAGTCGTGACACGATTGATCAGTTTTTGAAGCTCTATGATAAGCAAGTTCAGCCTGTGACTGACAACGACGTTTACAATGCGAATACACTCGATGATCAGGTGTTGGGTATTGATGAGCCGTCGGCGGGTGAGTAGGCATGAGAATCGATCCCGATACGTTCGTCATTAAGCGGCGTCGCAAAAAATATAAGTTCGCGTTGTTTGCGAACTCGTCACTTTGTTATGAATTTGAAGATTGGAAGTCGCAAGCTGTTGACGCTATAGAGTTAGGAGCTGGCACGGGTCTATTTAGCGTTGAAATGGCGACCAAGCATCCAGAAAAGCAGTTTGTTGCCGTTGACGTAAAAGCCGATCGTCTGCAAAAAGGCGCGCGCGAGGCTGAAGCTCGCAATCTAACGAATATTCGCTTTATTCGTGCCCGTGCCGACCAATTGGGCGAGTTAGCACCAAAGCACTCGGTAGGCTCGCTATGGCTAACGTTTCCTGATCCGTTTCCGAAAAAGCGCGCGGCTGGTCGTCGTATGACGCACCCGCGCTTTTTAAGGATTTATGCTGAAGTGCTACGTTCAGACGGTGCGTTCTTTTTAAAGCATGACAACCCAGAGTTTTTCCGGTGGAGTTTGGAACAAATAGTAGCCGAAAAGTGGCGCATCGAAGAATTGTCATTTGATTTGCACGAATCGAATTTATCTGAGGATTATAAAATCCTGACCACATATGAGCGGCGATGGCTAAATGAAGGGCTCTCAACGAATTTTGTACATGCCAAACAGCCCATGCTTGCACAAACCGACCGCTAATATTTAACTTATACCACTGCGAATCAGTCATCGCTAATTTGGCGGTAGATAATGCAGTGTTTTTTGACAGAAGAGGTGAGTTACGTGACGCAAATCATTTCGGATGGCGCGTTGTTTCATCATGCGCACGACAGTACGGGCAACGGCTATAACGCTTTTGTAAAAAAAGCAATACAAGCTCAGAACGACGGCAGTCTTGCTGTGCTGAAAAGCGAGGTTGCTCGGGTTGCAAGTGACATCAATTTCAATCTGATGCAGGGTGACCGGATCGACAAACGGATTAGCATGGCAAAATATCTTGCTAAGCAAAAGCTGATAGTCCCGATTCCCAATCGCTATATCGAGAGTGCAAATACAGGTGTCGTCAATAAATGGTCAGTACACGACGAGCTTAAGGCGTGGGGTTTTGAGCCGACAATGCTTAAAATCAACATCAAGAAGCGTCGACGGTTTAACACACGTGAATGTTACGTTGAAATAACATTCAAGAAAAAGTGATGTACTACGAGGCGGCGGGCTCACCCCTTCTGTCCTCGTCATTTGCTGTTGATTAGTCGACGTTAGAAGACGAGAGAAATTATTTATTGGTGTTGCATCACCGTGTCGAGCCTGGGCAGGGCGATACCTGTGCCATAGATAAACGTGGTATTTCCGTAAGCGCGAAATCCGTATGAGCCGAGCTCGATACGCCGGTATCTATCAACGATATCGTACGTATTTGGTCCGGTTTCTTCGACTTCCGTAACGATGAATTTTTTTAAAAACTCCCTAGCGTCGCGAATCATTTCTTTTAAATTTTCCTGTGTTGCATCGGTATTAATTAGTTCCAATTTCATGAAGTATGGGTGATGGAGTCTGTCGTATGATTTTTCTATGCGAAAGCACGGTGTTATACAGCAGGCCTTGGCTATGATTGCGCCACGACGCATTAATTCAATAAAACTTTGCTCTCCACTGCCCACGAGCTCCCCGTATTGAACCGATGTTCCGATTGCACCAACGGGCAGGGTGACGGCTAATGATTCGTGGCTCACGGCCCACGGCACTTCCATGTAGTGGTATCCGAGGTTTTCATAGTAATCGAGACCAGTGGTTAATTTTCGATAATCGATATGTCGTGGTTCGGTATAACTAACGCCTACCATTTTCAAAAGCCCTCCTCGTAATTCGCGACATTGTTATAAGATCTTCGATACTGTTTGATGGGTGATGTTTTTCCAGATAAAGCGCTATAGCGCCAATCAGATCGGACAGTTCGACAAGCGCCATGATTTTCGCGTCTTGCCTTTCGGCGTCTTGCAGCTCGAGTACTTCCTCGAGAAGCTTGCTTGATTCTCCAATGACCCCTTTTGGTATTTCCATGAGATGATAGCCGGGTTTTTTAGCGGGTTTTTCGTACCTTGGCAATCCAGGTTCCTTTCTGTGCAATTTAGCGATCACATTATCAGCGTATCGTGATATCATCAAAGTATCTAGTAAGTATAATTTGACTCAAATATGGTTGATATAACAGTAGTAAAACATCACATTCAAAAAAATATCTTGAGTATTTTAATGCACCAAAAGATGGCGCGTTTTCGCGACATGCGGCCACCTCGTACCGACACCAATCTCTATAGCTACCACCTTGGTCAATTGTTAAAAGCTGGTTTGGTCAAAAAGACTGACGGCGGCTATACGCTCGACACTGCCGGCCTTGTGTACATAGACCGGCTTAATGCCGAAAAGCTTTTTGCGCGCCAACAGCCCAAAATCGTGACGATGCTCGTCATCCAAAACAGTGACGGCGACGTACTTTTGCAGCGTCGAAGTAAGCAGCCATATATCGACCAGTGGTCGTTGCCACATGGTAAACTCCACATCGAAGATGCGTCACTGGAAGCTGCCGCAAAACGTGAGGCTGCCGAGAAGTTGAACGTTCATAATCAAGACATGAGTCATGCTGGCGATTGCTATATCCGTGTACGCTATGGAGATGGCGCCACGATAGTTACATTAGCCCATGTCTTTACGTTTAACCGCGATGACATAAAAACTACCGAACAGACCATTTGGGCGCGTCCGCATAAATTGCATACTATGGATCTTGCGCCAGGTATTACTGACGTTATCGCTCGGACATTTTTCCGCGACCCGTTTTATTTTGAAGAGTTCGAACAGTCTGTGTAGTTCGACTTTAAAGTCCTGTAGAATGAAAACATGAAAGAATATGGAGAAAAGGCGATTTCAACGCTGACGTCGAATCACGCTTACGGGAGTATTACGCCCGATCTCATGGCGCAGGTACTTGGCTTGGTCGGAGAAAGCGGTGAAGTGGCAGAAAAATTCAAAAAACTTGTTCGCGACAAGGGTGGTGAGATTTCCGAAGAGGATAGACAAGAGCTGCTCAAGGAGCTTGGCGATATCCTGTGGTATGTTAATGCGGTATCAGTATTGCTTGGAAGCTCACTCGAAGAGACGGCATCGAAAAATCTGGAAAAAGTATTGAGCCGAAAGGCTCGTGGAAAAACACATGGCAGCGGTGACAATCGCTAGGTTTTACGATCGGTATTTTTAACTTTTTCACGCAGCCATTCGTCAATCGAGCCGGCACCCATGCAAAGAACTAGCGCACCACGGTCGCGCAGTTCCTGTATGTACCACCATAAATTGTCGTTAAGTTCCGCTTGATGCAGGGCGTGTCTGTTAGTGACGTTTACTGCGAGTTCTGCTGGAGTCAGGACGGGCTGGTCTTTGTCTTCGCGTGTCAGGTAAGTTGGCAACCAATAAACTTCACTAGTGCCTTCGAAGCAATCAGTGTACTGATCGACAAGCGAGTATTGTCGCATGTTTTGATGGGGCTGATACACGAGTACAACATCGTCGTTGAGTTCTCGAGCCATCTGTATTGTTGCTTTAATTTCAGTCGGGTGATGTCCGTAGTCGCTGTAAAGATTCGGCAATATCTGCTCAAATCGTCGGTCCGTTCCGGGGAAGTTATTGAGCGCGCCTGTCGCGTCGCCATCTATACCGAGTCTCTCTATGGCTTTAACGACTAAACTGGCATTTTGCCGATTGTGTTTGCCGGCAAGCGTGACGTTTGCTATGTTGCTGTCACTGAGTGCCCAAGTGTTTTGTGGCTGACCTAGTTTTTTGGCGTCATCTTGCCACAAAATCGTGAAATCGCTCTGGACGACGAACTCCTGAAAAGCTGCGCGATATGATTCGCTTGTCGGATACGTGTCCGGGTGGTCGTAATCGAGCGAAGTTATGAGCGACAAATAAGGGCGGAAATGCAGGAAGTTGCGATCGAACTCGTCGCATTCGTATATGAAATACTGACTGCCGGGTTCGTAATGACCGCTCGGTCCGAATGATAGCGTGGTGCCGACAGAATAGCTAACAGGAATGTTGAGATGTTTGAATGTCCAGACAGCCATGGCTGTGGTTGTTGTCTTGCCGTGTGTACCTGCGACGGCAATTAGCTTAAGGTCTTTGTCTTTTATGATATATGACAGCAGCTGGTCGCGCTTGGTTATTTTGATACCAAGCTCCCTTGCCGCCATTAACTCAGGGTTGCTGTCAGGTATACCAGATGAGTAAACGAGCCAGGTAATCGGTTGGATCGCATGTGCCTCACGAAGGAACGAGCCGTCTTGTTTGTAGTTGATCATTACGCCGCGCTCGTGAAGGTGCGTGGACATCAGACTCTCAGCCTGGTCTGATCCTTTGACTTGATAGCCGGCATCGAGTGCGATTTCAGCAAGCGGACCAAGTCCGACGCCGCCGATGCCGCAAAAGTATATATTCATACAAGTCTAGTATAGCGTGATATAAGCGTGAGCGCCAAGCGAATCATGCTATAATTTATCCAATATAGACGGTGGGACAACGTGGCAGACAAACGAAAAGTTCGACACAGTATCAGACAGTTGCAGCATCTTAAGACGTGGCAGCTGCTTATTTTGTTGATGCTTGCGGGTTTTGTTACAGCGACATTTCTACGATTAAACAATATCGGGATGGAGCAGCGGAGAAGCGCTGTGCTGCAGGCTGACAAAACTGGTGACCAGAATGCCATCAAAGGTAGACTGTACGACCTGCAGCGTTACGTGACTGCACACATGAATTCTGACATGGGCTCGATCTACCTGGAAGGTCAATACCGCCGCGACACGCAGCAGGCCATAGATTCTGCAAGCGGCGACAGTCCTAACGGTAATATTTACAAAAAGGCTCAGGATGTCTGCGCGCCAAAATTTACTCATTATTCATACGCTTACTTGCAGTGCACTGTTAATTACTTGTCGCAATTCGGACCAGCAGATAGCCCGTCGTCGGACGTGAAGCTACCCAAGGCGGACGCCTATCGCTATAGTTTCATTTCACCTCTGTGGTCGCCAGATTTCGCCGGCTTTTCGATGCTATTTTGCCTGTTTATCGTATTAATTATTTTTACCCGTTGGATTACACTAGCAATCCTAAAAGCTATGCTAAAAATGCGTAACAGGGGACCGTAGGTGTTGACATGGGACGCCTGACACGGTAATCTAGCCTCTGTATAGCACTAAAGGAGGTATAAGACCAATGGCTTACAAACACACTAACTCAAAGGGCGTGACCTACTACCTGCACAAGACTACTGTTACCTTGCGCGGCGGCAAACCACAGACTATCTTCTTCTTCGCTAAGGTAGAGAAGAACGAAAAAGGTGAACCAACTGATCTTCCAGAAGATCGCGTTGTCAAGGAAAACCCACGTAACGGTTTCCTAACCATCTCAAAGAAAAAATAATACCTTTTGGTATACTTCCAGAACCGCCCCTTTCAACAGGGGCGGTTTGTTGTTGTAATCTGCGTATATCTTGTGGAAAAGGTATTGCAGCATGAGCGTAATAAATGGTAAACTCGATTCAAACAAACAGGTGCCAAATGAGCCGCGGGACGTTATATGCGTTCCGCGGCTCTTTATGTTACCGAGGTGAAAGTTTATAATAGTAAGTATGGACAAAGAGACATCGCCACCACCATCAGAAGACGAGCCAGAAGCCGTAATCATACCGTTTCCTGATGAAGATAAGGAATTAAAAGAAGCCATGAGTCGTCACCCTGCAAGGGGTACGAAAACCACAGCTGAAATATTAGCTCAGTTGGGACTGGATAATACACCCGACGACCCCGACACGGCTTGAGTATTCATAATAGTTATGCTATAATATATTTATGGACAAAGAAAAGCCAAATCCCATACGAGAGGATTTAGGGTACGACCTACCACCGTCGGAAGAGATGACGCTCGACCAGGCAAAGGCGTTGCATGCCCAGGGCTTGGGCGGCAAAAAGGCTGAACGGATCGTGAAACGCGAGCAGGATAGGCAATTTTTCGATAGCCAACACGGTGTAGATTCGACTCTTCCGCCGTTAACGCCCGAAGAAGTTGAACGCAGCCATCGTGGACATGCGTTAGCTAGTGAGGCTCTGAAAAGAGCAAAAGAAAAAAAGAAAGACGACTAAAATTCGTGAACGAAAGTAAAAGACCCCAAGCTAACGCTGTGGGGTCTGTATTTATCGACTGGCTTTTACCAATCGAGTCTTGGTTTGATGAAGTGCTTTTTGAAGTGGTCGCGTAGTCGCGTCCATTCATGCTCAAGTGCCGCCAAATAACTGGCTTTCTTGGCCTGTGCACCATCAGAATAGCCGAAATTTTTCGTCAAATCTGATGCTACGGTTTGGAACGAAATTTCCGCTGGGTACGCCAGGCGGTTTACGTTTCGCAGATTACCGTAGATACGTTCCAGGATTGCCAAGCGGGCCTCAAGGTCCATCTGGACAAGCGCAGAATGGCTCTCGCGCATCTTGCGACGTATACTTGCGACTTCGTATTCGCAAAACGTCAGAATTTTTTCCACGATTATGCTGTCAGACGTCCATTCAATCGGTGCATACCGGTCCGTGCCATACAAATTTAACGGATATGCCACTTTTTTCACTCCTAAGACTCAAAGAACTAAACAGCAGTATCATACAACGAAAGTGACGTATATGCAACGTCAATTTTGCAAATCAATTTTATACAGAGTGATAACGATTAATTCTGCTTATTTAACTTTATTCTGGTGGGGCTGGTAGGAATCGAACCTACTACCAAGTGGTTATGAGCCGCCTGCTCTAACCGATGAGCTACAGCCCCATGCCAGAATAAAACCAAATAAGCTAGTTAGCTCGTCTTTGTCTATTTTATCATCACTACGCTATATTTGTATGTTTTGAACAAATATATCACTTCATCGTCTCTGAAAAACTTGCATGAGCAATCTTTTCGCTTGTCTCCTAGTGTTATAATAGTAAAAACAATGCAAAACAGACAAATAAAACGATTCATTTACACCGTTCGCCATCAGTATATGACGATGAACAATATGGTGCTTGCGGTGGCGGTGGTCATTGCCGTTGGCTGGGCGTGGTCGTCGGTTGAGGCGGTGCAACGTAACTACCAGCTGCAAAAAGAAGTGAACGATAAGAGGCGTCAAGCGAAGCTCATTGAATTGCAAACCGAAAACCTGCAGTTCGAACAGAACTATTATAAGAGCAATGAATATCTTACGCTCGAAGCAAAGCGACGATTAGGATTGGTGGAACCGGGTGAAAAAGTTTTGATATTACCAGCGAACTCAGCTTCTGTCGTAGCAGAGGATCAGGCCGAAAAGAACGCGGATACGTTGCTTCCAGATGACGTACCGCCCCCGCCGCCTCTTACCCAATGGCTTGATTTTTTGTTTGGTGCTAAGCCAAACGCTCGATAGGAGATTTGCAAAATCGGGCTTACGGTGATACCATAGTACTCACATGCCGCGGGGTGGAGCAGTGGTCAGCTCGGTTGGCTCATAACCAACAGGTCGCAGGTTCAAATCCTGCCCCCGCAACCAAGAAAAATGCCTGTCAGAAAAGACAGGCTTTTTTCTTGGTTCTGGCGCCGATTGAATCTGCGACTTTTTGCGAAGCAAAAATGGTCGCAGGGTCGCGCAGTGAACGAAGTGAAAGAAAGCGCGAAGCATTTTCTTGAGCGAGTGAACGGAGGAGGCTTTAGCCGATAATCCTACCCTGATCACTTCGTAAAATTAACAAAAAAGAGGAGAGAAGGCGCTACTCGCGAGGAGGTACTGAAACCTCCTCGCGAGTGCTACGCTGATATATTTAGCATCTGCCGTTGCATCTTGCCATAATTCGATTGTAGTCGGCGAGGGCATTGAACCACATATTTTCTATCCAATTCAGGAAAACTTGTAGGGGTTGTGGGTCAGAGAAGCAGTCAAAATAGTCTGGTGCGTAGGCTACGGTTAGCACGATTTCTCTACCGCATGTCGTCTGAGTGACGAGTACTCCATCTGCATATAACGTCTCGATCTTCCTTTTTATTTCGTTGAACTTTTCGAGCATCATGGACGCTTGAAATGAAAAGTGACGTCGACGTATAACTTGATGGTCGCAGTTGATGCTCCCCCCGTAAGATATGGGCACGATCCTGACGGCTGCGTATACTTTTTCTTGTTGCATCGCCTTCTCTCTCATAGGTTTACTCGTGATGCGCGGGGCATCACGAGGTGCGACCGTGGAATTGTATCTACGGTACAGTACTATTTAATGCTTATGTCGAATTTGGGTCAGTGAGATAGGTAACAGTAACACTATGATAGTTTGCTTGCGGCAACGCGAATAGCTTCCGACCAAGTCAGGAAGGCGTGGGGAGTGGCGGCAATTTGTGCGGCGGTGTGGCCGTATTTGATGGCCAGGGCAAGCTCATGAATCATTTCTTCGGCTCCTGGCGCCATGATTGTCGCTCCGAGTAGTACGCCCTTTTTATCGGTGATGAGTTTGACGAATCCGTCGTGGAAATCGCTAACGTTGCTACGGGCGACTATGCTAAGCGGTGCCGTCGCTTTTTTGACATGCAGGTCACGACGTAGGCAATCGTCTTCGCTGAGGCCTACAGAAGCGATGGCAGGATAGGTGAAGACGACACGGGGCAAGGCAGTGTAGTCGGGGACTAGTTTGTTGCGAGACAGTATGTTTTGGGCGACTACCCTACTCTCTAGTAATGCAGCATGCGTGTAGCCGTGACGTCCGAGTACGTCACCCGTGGCGTAGATATGTTTCGTGCTTGTTTGTAGGTGATCGTTGACTATGATGCCTTTGGCCGTGTATTCGACGCCGGCGTTTTCTAGTCCTATGTCGACGTTTGGTGTTCGGCCAGCGGTAATCAAAACTTCATCAACGCGTAGGGAATGCTCATGGCCGCCGCGATTGTAGGTGACGCGGCGAGCAATGTTTTCGTTTTCGATGACGAGTGTGCGGGTTTGGGTGAGTACAGTGACATTTTTCTGCGTGGTTAGGATTTTTTCCATCAACTCCCCTGCCTCACTGTCGTAACCAGGAAGTAGGCGAGAAGCAATGTCCGCAATGTAGACTTTGGTGCCAAAGATTGCCATGAGTTGGGCGAGTTCTACACCAATGGGACCGCCGCCAACGATATATAGTGACTTTGGTGGTTTAAGAGACTCGAGTATGGTGCGGGGCGTTACATAATCCGCTTCGGAAAGTCCGTGGATGTCGGGGAGTGTCCATCCGGCGCCGGTTGAGATGATAAATGAAGCAGCCGAGTAGTTATGACGATTGACGCTTATTTCGTGCGGCGACAAAAAGTGCGCTTTGCCTTGGAGTGTCGCGATGCCTTCGTTTTCATAATATTTGCGATTGCCACCTGCGCCTGTTCGTTTGACGGCCATGTCCTTCCAGTCACGAAGAGACGGGTAGTTGTAGCCGATTGAACTGGAGCGTAGCCCGAAGCGCGTGCCAAGGCGCGCTTGATCAAAAAGTTGTGCCGCCTGAAGCAATGCCTTGATGGGAACGTCACCCCAGTTTGGACTGGTGCCACCAAATGTGTCAGCTTCAACAATTGCAACTTTTTTGCCTTCTCTGGCGGCTATAGTTGCAGCTGCGCTGCCGCCGGCGCCACTGCCGATAACGATAAGGTCAAAATCAAACTTAAGTTTCTTGGCCATAGGACTCCTTAGATAATGCTCCGATGATGTTGATAGAAATAGGCTGCTTCTGGGTGGTAACGGTTTAGGTGAGCACTGGCTATTCGACGTAGGTCGTGACTGGTGACGGCTGGTCTGGTGTCTAGCCACAATATGACGGCGTTGGATACGTTTCTGGCGGTCATGTTGGCTTCGCCTTCGGGTGTACGAACGGATAGGCAAGCGGCACGAATACTTTGTAGCAATTTGTCCGTGTCGAACGTTTCGGTTTTGCGCCTACCGGATCTCTTTACTACGTCTACGTAAAGTCCCATTACTGTGCTCCTATCGTGGAGGCAACGGCCACTGTGAGAACCTGCTCAACGTATACGTAGGCGGCTAAGATGATTAATCCGCTACCGGCAGCAAATTGCAAAAAGCGTTTGTTTGATTCACGCCAGTGTTGAATGCGGCTGAGCTTGTGTCCGCCACCGATCAGTATGCCGACGATCATAAGGGGCAAAATGGCAATGCCTGCGTAGAGTAGGACGCCGAGAAGTTGCCAGTCGGACGACAATTGTATCAGGACGAGAGCGGCGATAGTCAACGGGGCAAAGGTGAAAAGAAACTCGGCGAAGATGCTGGTGAGTCCCAGGCCGAAAGCTTCTGCTGATTCTTTGGTTGCCTTTGCCCTATCGCCCAAAAAGCGGGCAAAACTGCGAGGGATCCAGAGTGACGTGCCAGATTCATGACGGAAGTAAAATAACCACACGGACAACCCTACCCCGACTCCCCCGCCGGCGCATGCCGCCCAAACGAGTAGTGGAGTGCGAACGGGTAGGAGGGTGTTGAATGCGAAAGCAATAGAAGACAGAAGTAGGGCAACCATCACGCCAGCGCCTAATATGAAGCTGCCAGTCAGACGCATTAATCGTAGATGCGCTGTCTTGCGGCCGAGCGCATGACCACTCAGCAGGGTCAGCATACTGATACTCAGTTGGAAGCTGGCATGGCATACTGCCGCCAAAAGGACGATGGAGAACGAGGTGAGTAAGTCGAAACCGTGCATGTTTGTTTTTATCCTTTTGCATAATCTTACCATAAGTGTTACGTAGAGGTCAAAATTGATATAAATTCCTCAAAACACTATTGCTTATTTGTAAATTGTATGCTAATATAACTTTAGGTTTTGATAAAAACAAAAAAAGGAAAAAATCATAATGACACAAAAATCACAAAGGGTAAGTAAACTTGAGCAGGCACTCGATGCTCTCTCGCTGGCGACGTGGAATCGGCCTCGTTCAACCAACGAATTACAGGCCTTTTTGAACCGACGCGAAGCCGTTGTTGAAACAGTAGAAGCCGACTAACAAAAATAATTCTGAACGGATGAAGTCTCTCCTTAAAGGGGAGATTTCTTAGTTTGACACAAGTGGTATGATTAAAGGTACAGATAAGTGAGGGGAGGTCGCAATGATCGAAATGGTACCACACGAAGATGATCATGGGCATGAGCATCACCACGTGACTGACTATGAACCAAAACCGGACTCTTTCAATGAAGTGGAGCCGATTAACCCTGACCTACTCTCTTGGTACCAGCAACAAGACGAAGTAGTTTTTGACGTGGTGCCGCATAGTCATTTGGACTACGCTTGGTATCGTGATCGCGAGGCGTCAAAGATGCGCGAGATCGAGGCGTTCGTGAAGACTGTCAAAGTTGATCGTTTCACATTGGAGCAGATGATTACCGCCAAAGAATTTGTCGAAGGTGGCGGCAAGCGAGTTAAAGAAGATTTGCTTGAAATGATTCGTGATGAACGTATGGAGCTGATCGGGCTGTATATCCAGCCGGAAGTATTTCTGAGTCCCGAAGAGTCGACGTTTTGGAATATTGAATTTGGTCAAAGGGCCGCACGGGAGCTTGGCGGCAATCCATCTAGCGTGGCTTACATACCCGACACGTTTGGATTTCCAGACACGATGGCGACCATGCTGAAACACGCTGGTGTCGATTCGTTTCTGTTCGAGCGAGGCTTTGAGCAGATTGATACTATCGGAGCTATGTTCATGCTTGAAGGTCCGGATGGCAGCAAGGTGCTTGCTATGCCGATGCAAGGCGGTTACAGCAATGCCGGGGGACTAACGAGTGTCCATGACGTAGACCGTGAAGCGGTGTCTGCTGAAAAGTATTATGAGAAGCAAGTTGATTTCGCGACATTGGCTGTCCGGTCACTAATAAATCGCTATGGTCAGCGTTACAAGCAAATCGATATGCCGCATTTTCTCCTGATGAATGGCAATGACTTTACTAAGCCGGACGAAGATTTACCACGCGTACTCGCTGGCGTACAAGAAAAAATAAGGCAGGAGATACCGAACTTTACCATAAAGACGAGTTCGCTCGAAAACTATGCAGAGTTAGTTCAGCGCAGTATCAAGCCTGAGCAGATCAAAACATATGCAGGCGAGATGCGTTCGGGTAAAGAGCACTTTGTGTTGCGTGGTATTGATTCGGCGCGTATGGAGTTGAAGCAATTTCTGCACAAAGTCGAGTCGAGGATAAACGATGCCGGCGCGCTGGTGTCGCACGTGTTGCTGGCTCGTAAATATGGGCTAGTCGGGGAGAACGAACATGCGACGTGGCAGCTGGTCGAAGCGTATCAGCGGGCAATAGAGCAGGTGTTGCCGGTATTATCACACGACACGATTTCGGGCTGTGGTTCTGATAACGCGTATCCCCTGCCCCGTTCGCTTATGACCGGATCGTTCGAAGCTGCGAATCAAGCTGCTCGTAATGCTATGGCGGCGTTGGCGAATAGGCTAGACACCTATGGTCCGTACCGCCACATTGAGCGCGGACAAAGTTTTGCCAACATGCTGCCAGATGCTCGCACGGCGCTCGTGGAGGTACCAATACAAGGGGATATAGAACATGCGACCGGACTGCGGGCGTTTGTAAGTGTCAATGGCAGGGAAACTGAGATTCCTGTGCAAATAGTGCAAAAAAGAGATATTCGTTATGCGGTTTGCGCTTTGCCTATGAAAGGTTTCAGCTCGGCCAATGTACGACTTGAACCGACAGACAAAGTACAGAACGGGCAGGAGGTACGCACGTTTAATGGATCGTTTGAGAATGAATGTTATACGGTCGATGTGCTACCGAACGGTACGCTGCACGTCGTAGACAAGCGAAGCGGCGTGGAAGTGAACGGCCTGATATTTGAAGATCAAGGTGACCGTGGCGACGAATATAATTTCTGTCCGGTTGATGGCGACGTGGTCCGCACGACGAATGACGGCAAGGCGAGTGTCACGGTTATAAACGACGGGCCAGTATTTACGGAAATCAAAATCGATACGGAACTTGTCGTACCGAAAAGTTTGGACGCCGAGCAGGGGGCTGATCGCGAAGTTGAAAGCTTGTCTGCCGATATGACGACGATTCCAATAAGCACGAAAGTACGGCTGATTAAGGGCGTGGACCGTGTTGAATTCTCTACGACTGTCAACAATATGGCTCGTGATCATCGGTTGCGTGTTCGTTTCTCTGCGCCCAACGCAGCAAATACCGTCCGGGCCAAAGAGCCATATGGCATGACAAGGCGAGAAGCTCTGCCGATAAAGGGTGGTAAGGGCTGGATGGAGCCGCACCCAGTTGCAACGAGTCATCAGCAGGGGCTTTTGATAGCGGGTGATTTGGCGCTTATGAGTAAAGGTTTGCCGGAATACGAAGCGCATGCAGATGATAATGACATGATAAACGGAGTGTCTCTTACCCTACTCCGCAGCGTTGGCTATTTGAGTCGTGGAAACTTGTCCTCGCGGCCGGGTTGGGCGGGGCCGGGTTCGGCAACGCCAGAAGCGCAGTTGATAGGCGAACATACATTTGAATACGCTATACACACGCGCGGCCGGCAGCGCGACAGCGACGTCATACGCCAGGCGAATGATTACACGCACAAGGCCGAGCACGGGTTTGAAAAAGCAGTGTTGAATGGAATCATAAACGTCGAAAGCGACGGGGCAGTTATGTCTGCGTTACGACCGACGGCCGATGGCGAAGCGGTACTCGCCCGCTTTTACAATCCCAGCGATGAGCCGACTGTAGTGAAGCTGAGCGGTGTATTTACGACTGCCGTGAAGTGCGACGCGCTCGGTGAGCCACTTGATGATAGTGACGCGCATGAGTTTGAGATGCCCAAGGGCATTGTGACGGTGAGATTGAGCTAAGCTACTAAAAAAATTAAGCCCCGCGTATCGACGCAAGAGCTTAATGCTTTGCGGATGGGCGGGGCTAGTAGGGCCGGTGAAAATCAGGTGAGATCTAGTGCGCAAAAGGCGATGGACAAAACACCTAAAGCAAAAAAGACAACTCGTATAAGCGGCCTGCTGAAGATGCTATACACTTCACTTTCGGGTAAAAAGAGAGTGAATAGTATGCCTACGCCCAATGCGATGCCTAGTACACTTTCGTATGTGTACGACGCGGCATAGAGGTAGACGATGAACGCGACAGACACTACGCACCAGTAAATGAGGCTTGCTATGGTCCATGAGCGTTCATTGGCTGTCAGGTGTTTGCCCCATTCGCCGCGTGAATAAGTTGCGGCACAAAGTGCTAAAACCACTACTAAATCAAATAGTAGGATGGTAAAGATGACGTGCCATACAGTGGTCACTGAGATCCTCCGGATTGTATGTGGTACCACCTCGAGAAAGGCGATATGGCTTTTCGAGATATATAGATAATAAAATATATTATCTAATAAAGCAAGAATGGATTAGTCTGCTAACTCGTATCCTACGATGGAATTTTGCTGGTCGGTCAGCTCGAATGTTTTACGGATTGTTCCTTGAGTTTCTAGCTGGTGAAGCGCCTCGTTGGTGACGTAGTAGGGGTATTGAGAAAATGCAACGAGTTCCATCACGCTAAGGCTGGCGTGGCTTAAAGCTTTCACTATGTCCGCCCGGCTGGCGTCAATTAGTTCATGGTCTTGGTCGACGAAATTATCTTGTGTATATCGATAGCCTTCATTCATAACTTTAGTGTACAGCAAAGCTATGTAGAGTGCTGCTACCAAGAGCTCAGCGGAGAGCGTTTCCACGTATCGGTATCAATGCAGGTATAAATATAATCCGTATCATACGCGATTTGTCCCTTTACTCCAGGAGACGATGCAGTAGCTGGTGGCGGTACGTTGGTCGTCGATAATCGCGTGAGATGCTGCCCCTTCCATCTACTGAAATTGTTGGTTGTTAGGCGAATAATATCAACGCCGCCTGGTTCTGTGGTAAAAATTGGGTCTTGTCCGTCAATCCATTCGAATTCATAGGTAGAGCCAGCAAATGCAGTTGGTACAAAAAACGGAGCTACAAAAATCGCATTTCCACCTGAATCAGGCTGTTTAATCCAGATATCAATCGTATTTACGCCAAATGGCGAATCACCACCCAGTATAGCGGAGGAGCCAGGTACGGAGGCCATGGATGTTAAGCCGCCTAGGTCAAGACGCATTCTATACGTACCGGGCGTGGGTTCTAGAGCAAAAATTGAACCGTTTTCGATATAGAATACGTATGTTGGATTCGGCGAACCAGGCACTCGCTCAAACACTTCAGTGGCTAGGCCCGCCCCACCAGTAAGGTTTGTTCCATCTATTGTCATCATAGGCAGGTCTTGTGATGCCAGTGCATTTTTAAACTCTACCGAATATCCGTTCTCGTCTTGGATCACCGAATTGATGTACCTTGCTTGCAAATGATAGACTTGCGAGTTACCTGCGCCTATAGATGGCAGCGCATCAAGCGCAGCTTGCACCTGAGATACCGTGGCATTGTAAGCTAGCGGAGAAGTTGTACTACCGCTATATGTCAGTGTAAAGGTACCCCCCGTCGCTTCTGTAATATAAATACCCTGGACTTCCCTTGTGGCGTCTAGATATTGGCCGCCCCGTGCTTGTGACACAAGCTGTAATGATTGAAACGACTGTATCGTACCGGTTGAACCCAAGGACGGTGAATTTTTGAGCAAACCACCAAATGCAAACGTCCGAGGCGTAGCGTTACCTGGCTGAAATTGTGACCCAGAATATGGAATTAAGTTTATAGAACCTGATGCTGTTACCTTTGAGTTGATCTCCCAATAATTACCCGATCCTTGCATGAAATCATAGTGCGCAGTGCCGCCCGCGGTGCCAGACGTCTCCACGCCAATCTGCAATTCACCAGAGAAGCTGGCGGCATCCGCATCGTCTTTGCCTACACGGAACAGTACGCCCGTATTGACACCTCCGACCGTACTCAGCTGACAATTACCGGTAAGCGTGACCGATGCGCCATTCATGGAAACCTTAGACCCGGCCGCACCAGAACGTAACACAAATGCATGTTGGTCGGGCTGAACGACAAACGATAACCAGTACTGCGAATAATCGAACGATCCGCTCGTCACGTTGCCGGTGTTCGACTCAAATACAAAACATTCAGTACATTGATTGACGACGCATTCTATATAGGCACGCTCCGACCAGTATGTTTGGTTGTCACCCCAAAGACCGATACTGCCCGACTGGTTAAAACCAGATATCTCCACATCGGTGATACGCATACGCCAGATGTCGCCGTATCGGATTCCATAAGTGTTGCTGTTGCCGTTGTTCCATCCCAATATCGTCAAGCCGTGGGCGCCGCCGGCAGGTTTAGTGCCTGTCGTTGCGAACGTCTTGTTGCGAAATTCTAGGAACGCTCCCGCGCCACGATAATCAATAGACGTCAGGCCAGAACCCTGACCTAGAATCATTTGCTGCTCTTTTATGCATCTACTCGATGCATCGTTGAGACCGACAAATAACTTGTACGTACCTACACCAAAGACGACTGCTCCCGCCTCCGATCCCATCGCCTCGTACGCATCAATAAGTGCTTGATTGGAATCATTGACACCCGTCGGATCTGCTCCGTAATCATCGATAAAATACTGCTTTGGCATCGTAACGATGCCGGCATTATTGAGCTTCGTCTGCGTGGCGTTGTCGAGCTTGCTTTCGGTAATAGTGCCGTCTGCGATGCTCGTAGTTGTAACAACGGTATCTTTGAGCGTACCGTCAGGATTATGTGCCTGTGAAAGAAAATCATTGAGGATAGCACCCCAGGTGCCTGAATCACCGCCAGGGACGGGGAGGCGAGACATCAGACAATACCCCCGATGTTCTCGAGAAAGGTAGCTCCATGCTTTTTTGTATGCATAAAACCTATGCATGAAAATTTATGGAGACGTTGATGCAATTGTTGCTCTACAGCCATATACCCCGAAACTCTTTTGAATGTGTGTGTTGTTCGTTTCTATCTATATCATAAGGGTTATGTGGCCCAGATACAAGGAGGAGTTTATCTCGGTAGCGGCGACAGGGACAGCGGTTGAGGCCTTTTTCGTTCGTTTGCTCAAGAAAATGCTTCGCGCTTTCTTTCACTTCACTCACTGCACGTCCTGTGACTATCGTCAGGCAGGCTGACGATAGTCACAGGATTATTACTAGTACAATTACCAAAGTAAAACGGCCACTTTGGGTGACCGTCTTACTTTGGTAGCAGCGACAGGGAATGATCCTGTGACCTCGAGCTTATGAGTCTCGCGCTCTAACCAACTGAGCTACGCTGCCATAATATTTAGTTTGTCGTAAGGTGCAACCGTGCTGGTTTCAATAAATTAGACCAGTTGGTTAGAGCGTCTCGCGAATATTTACGCTCAAGGCTGTCCAACTGAGCTACGCTGCCTCGTCGGAATTCACTCGGAGTTCTCGCATCCAAACAAGTTTGAATGCTGGCACTCCTTCGTTATTCCTCCTCTCAATTTTACAAACAGCAAGCTTGGTTTGTAAAATTGGGGGCGAACAAGTTCGCCCGAACATCACGACTAAACGTCATAAATGCAAAAATTATTGTAACAGATACAGGGCAATATTGCGAGGGTTTGAGTATGTGTTACTATGGTGCAAAAAGGAGAGAGGGAGTGACTGAGAAAATACCGCAAGGCCGAGCACCTATTGATTATCCGTATATGCATGAAGATGGTGTTTTCGTGTACGTTGAAGCGGACAATGTGTATATGCAAGTGGCAAAAGAATATGCCAAACGCTATTCGCTGGATAAAGTTATGCCGAATACAAGCATAGTCGTACTCGATGGTGAAGTGATAGGTATTGGCGCGAATGGGAGCGATTACCATGAAACTAATGGCTGTGAACGCATCAGGCTGGGGTCGCCTTCGGGTCAGGACTACGACAAATGTGAAGGTTGTCACCCGAAAAATCATGGTGAGCCGCGAGCTGTTGGAGACGCGCAGGTCGTGATGGGGAGCCAGCGCTTGGACGGTGCCGAAGTGTACTTATGGGGGCATTATTGGTGCTGCGAATCGTGCTGGGACGCAATGATCAGTAGCGGCATTAATACCGTGTATTTACTTGAGGGTAGTGAAGTGCTTTTCAACAAGCAGCATCCCGACAATGTCGTCGGTAGACAATTTGAGTCATAGCCAACGCGTCGAGTTATCAGTCGTTGCGTTTCTATCTAAATAAGACTTTTTGTTGATTTTGAAGCGTTATTCTTAGGTCATTTAGTTCATGCGTAGGGTCAGAGGGTGGCGTGATGTAGTAAAGGGGAATGTCGGCTTCGAATTTTTCGAGCTTGTGGACATCCGCAACGGTGCCAATATAAGACGTCGTATATTTGTTTTGATCATTGGTTTTAACGGACTCGAGTAGTATTCGGTATGATTTTAAGAAATGTTTAGTTGTGCTCAGCATGTTTGCATAGACTTTGTCGTTGAGGCTGGCGTAGGGGACTTTTGGGTTTTTTGCTAAAAAGTCGGTGCAGTCTTTTGCTGCTTGGTCGTAGTCATCGAGAGTATTTATGTCGTTGAAGACCGTGGTTGAGCACATGATTGTAAAGTTTTTCAGAATCCTTTGAGTATCTATGATGGGAATGAACTCTGTTTTATATGATTCAATCTTTTTGCTACTGTCGGCGTATGCTTGTTTGACAATAGCATCTCGCTGTACGGTTGGCGATGATTTGAGTTGACTGAGCGAGGCACTGTAGGCTTGGATATTTTTTAAGGAATCATTGATCCTTTTTATGGCGTCTGAATTTGAGGAAGAAGTTGACGAAGTTATGAACGTCGCACTTGCCGTAGAAATGGCGGATCCGGTCGGGTGTATGATCGTCCAGTCGCTAGTGTCGTTGCTGATGGCTTTTATATTGTCGCTCATAGCCGCCGTTAGGGCAGCGGCATGTAAATAGTCTTCGTCTGGTATGCGAACAGCTGCAGAGTAGTAGCTAAAGCCAAGTGTGCCGAGTAGCAAAATACCTACAAAACTTGAAAAAACGACGACAAATAGCCCGCTCTTCTTTACTGTTGCGGGGTAGGTATCAACAGATTGGCTAACCTGCGCGAGCGGCTCAGCCGGAGCTGGGGCTGGCGTAGGAGCTTGAGTTAACTCCGGAGAAACTGGAGCAGCGTTTGGGTTTTGTTGATTCGGATCTTGGTTTTGCATACTTTTTGTTTACTATGTGTAGCTACGGCCAGTGTATCAGTTACCAGGGCATTTACAAAGAGCGAGGTACAAAAACAACCCGTCAAAGACAGGTTGTTTTTTAATGACGAATCTACTTAGCCGTTTTGGCTGGTGTCGAAGCTGACGTATGGTACGTAGACTTGCCATGCGGCCAGCTGAGCGGCGGTCAGTGCCTGGGCACTAGCGACGGCCTTGGCGACGGTTGCCTTGTCGAGCGTGACCTTTTGGCCGTAGTTTAAGTACGGTGAGTGAGCATCAACGGTCAAATGAGTTTCGGCTGCGACGATTTGAGCTGGTTCTAGCGTGACGCCGGTGTCGCTGGCATATGCCTGGACTGCTTTACGAGCAAGAACGGTGTACGAATCACCCATGCGTGCAGTGTATGTGACGGTGCCCGACTTGGCTGCTTCGGCTTTAGCTTTTACTGCTTCTTCCTTTTTCATTTGCTCAGCCTTCTTTTGTTGGCTGGTCGATACCTTTGGCGACTTTTTGCTTGTGTCGCTACTTTTGGTGCCGCTGTTGCTGGCGCCGATGAGTACGCCAAGTAGTATGACTGCCGTGCCGAAGAAGACGGGCCATCTATATTTTTCGATTAGTTCCATACGAAACCCCCTACTGCCCACCACGTTACAAATTATGTATGGAGTGATTGTAGCATGTTTTAGCTTATGTTCAAGGTTCTTGTAGGCTATACTCATAACATGAGCAAGCCAAAAGCCGACGACGTCGTTAAAGACAAGAGTGTCTTGTATAGATTGACGCTTGTTGCGGCGGTCGTGCAGCCGCTAATGACTTTGCCGCAGGCAATCCAGCTGTATTCTAGCCACGACGCGCATGGCCTGTCGCTCTTGACATGGTTCGGCTACACGTCTGTCGGGCTGGTTTTTCTGGCCTATAGCATCAAATATCGGCTGAGGCCAATTATCATTCAGCAAACCCTCTGGTTTATCTTGCAATCAAGCGTCGTGGTTGGCATCGTCGTTTGGCAGTAATGTAAAGTTTACTTTACAAGTCGTATGTCTTACACTGGTCGCATGGGAGCAAAAGAACACGTTAATAGTAATCTGGCCAAATATCGGCGAATGTCCGGTTTGACGCAGGAGCAACTGGCGTTGCATGTGAATGTTACGCGCCAGACTATAATTGCTATAGAAAAGGGCAATTACGTACCATCGGTGCTGTTGGCGCTTAAAATAGCAAAAGTGTTCAATACATCCGTGGAAAGGATTTTCTACTATGAAGATAAATAAAAATAGGCTGTCTGAATGGCTACTGGCATTGGCGATAATCGCGGCGCTCGTGCTGCTTGTCAATCCGATGAATGTCATCATGACGTCAATGTACGCCATGATGCTACTGGGGCTACTTGGACTGACGGTCATTACATTTGGCGCATTTGTGTGGCGAGAAAACTACCATGATGAACGCGAGGAACTGCATGCAATGAAAGCGGCGCGACTATCGTATTTTGTCGGTGGTGGAGTGTTGGTGACGGCTATCGTCGTGGAAACAGTCAATCATGCACTTGATGTGTGGCTCGTTGTGGCATTAGCTGCGATGGTGGTGACGAAACTTATTGTTAGTTCGTGGAATCAGCAGAGATAAATGTAAAGTTGACTTTACATTTATGCGGGTGTAGAATCGTGGTTATATAACGTAACCACAGGGGGATTGCATGAGTACAAAAACAATTATTGGGATTATAATCGCGGTTTTAGTCGTCGGTGGCTCTGCTGCAGCACTATACATAAAACAGCAAAATGACAATCATGACGCCATGATGATGAAAGACGATTCATCAAAGACAAAAGATGTTATGAAGAAAGACGCGACTTCGATAGACGCACCGTCAACGGGCACTGTAAGCAAAGACGGTACTTCTTCGGACGCCATGATGAAGGACGACAAAATGTCTCCATCTACGAGCCCATCGGTAGCTCCAGATGGCGCCATGATGAAGGAGCAATAAATAGTGGTATTTGTGTTCTTGGCATTTTTTGCAGGCATTATAACGGTCTTTGCGCCATGCGTGTTTGCTTTGCTGCCGGTTATCGTGGGCGGGTCGATGACCGGTGACGTTCACGACAAGCGCCGGCCGCTGATTATAGCGGCAAGCTTGGCAGTATCGCTCCTGCTCTTTACGATGCTTTTGAAGTTTGCAACGCTCTTTATTAATGTATCGCCAAATGTTTTCACTTGGATTGCCGGTGGCATCGTTGTGGCAATTGGTCTATTTATGCTCTTTCCGGCCATATACGATTGGGCAATCATTCAGCTGAACTTACAGGCAAAGTCGCAGCAGCTTCTTGGTAGGGGCAATAAAAAAGGCGCGGTCGTCGGTGCAATCATCACCGGCGCGGCGCTGGGGCCGGTATTTAGTAGCTGTAGTCCCGTGTATGGTTATATATTGGCATCGGTGTTGCCGATTAATTTCGGTGCAGCGGTGGTGTATATTGTCGCCTATGTGCTGGGCCTTAGCCTGATGTTGTTGTTAGTCGGCTATCTAGGCCAGAAACTTGTACGCAAGATTCGCTGGGCGGCAAATCCACGTGGTTGGTTTACGCGGACGGTCGCACTACTGTTTATTGTCGTGGGTGTGTTGATTATCACCGGACTCGACAAGCGGTTCCAAGTATTTATAGCAGATCATACTGCACTTGATTTTGACAAAGTTTCGTCGCAGTTGATACCGAAAAATAACCAGGCTGCAAAACTACCTGGTGGTGTTTTAAACGTAACACCGTATCCGGCGCCGGAGTTGACGGGCGTGAGCACGTGGATTAATAGCAATTCACTGACTCTCAAAAGTCTGAAGGGCAAGGTTGTCTTGATTGATTTCTGGACGTACAGCTGTATTAACTGTATTCGTACGCAACCCTACCTGAAGGACCTATATGCGAAATATCATGACGTTGGGTTTGAGATTATTGGTGTTCATGCTCCTGAGTTCTCATTTGAAAAAAATCCAGACAATGTTCGTCAGGCGGCAAAGGAAGCCGGACTAGTATATCCGATTGCGCTCGACAACGACCTAGATACATGGGCGGCCTTTAACAATCAATACTGGCCGGCGACTTATTTGATTGACAAAGACGGGTTGGTACGGCGAACGCATTTTGGCGAAGGTGAATATGCCGAGGAGGAGCAGGCAGTGCGACAGTTATTGAGTGAAGAAGGAGGTCAGGCGCCCGGTCGGGCATCAGTGCATAATAGCGAGCGGAGCCTGAACCCAATTACGCCAGAGACATATCTGGGTGCGGCACGTGTCGCCGGGTATGGAGGCAAAGATAAATTGCGATATGGCGAAGCTAATTACACTTTGGGCGTACCGAAGAGTACTAATCAATGGACGCTAGGTGGTGTATGGCGTGAATCACAAGAAGGTATCACGGCAGTTAAAGACGCAGTATTGCAGTATCGCGTAATGGCGAGTGACGTGTATTTAGTGACTGGTAATAATTTTTCTGGCACGATTGACGTCTTGCTTGATGGTAGGCCGATCTCTGAGACCGGTCATGCGGGCGGTAACATCAAAGACTCAAAACTACGCGTGAACATGGCGCAGTTGTATAAGCTAGTGCATTTTGACAAATATAACGCCGATACGACAGTTGAGCTGCATGTGTCGGCTGGTGTACAGCTGAACACATTTACTTTTGGTGGCTAGTGCTACGAATCGTCATCGTCTTCGTCGAGATCTTCAATGTATTCGCGTTCGTCATCGCGAATATCAATGTCGTCGGGGTATTCGTCATCGTCGAGGTCATCTATGTCTTCTTTGTCTAGCTCTTCTTTGAACTTACTTGATGGTATTCCGAAAATCTTCGCCGGATCTTCTCCCATTTCATCCATGAGCGGGTCGGACGCATTGTCGTCTGTCGTTAGATCATCTTGGTAACTTTGTAGTTGAAAATCGTCGTCGTTTACTGCCATAGGCCCTCCTATTTATGCTGCTATGTATAAATGTACGATACTGCGAATAGGATGACTAGACTATGAAATAAATTACGAGAGGAGCTTTATTAGATAGCTTCGGGGTATTCGATGATGTGGTTGGGGAGTGGCAGAGGTTTTGTCTTAGAGGCGGGGCGATCAATTCGGGGAATTTCTTCGAGTAAATGTTCGTGGCCGCCGACAATCCACAAAGATTGGTAATGCGAGTCGCCATTGATTTCGAGGACGCCTTGGCGAAGTGAATTTTCGGTATCGACGGCGAGATATAGCATGGAGTGGTTGGCGTGAGATGCGTAGTTTTGTTCATTAAAACAGTAGCGGGTCTCTATGATGTCATATTCGGTCACGGTGTCTTCTTTGAACGGTCGCACGAACAAACGGTAGCGACAATTATGGTAATTGCCGTCGGTTGCTCTGAGTGCGAGGACGCTACGGCCATGATTGGAACGTGTCATCTTGGCGCTGACAACATGAGAGAAGGTATAAGACTCACCATCAATATCCCGAACGATCGGATGATCGGGTGTGGTGTGGCAGTAGTCCCGGTAGAAAGTGTAGAAGCTCGGTAAGTATGGAGCGTTTTCTGGGAGTTCAAGGAAGCGGCGGGCATCTGGCGGGACTACTAGTGGTGCGAATTCGTGTCTTTTCATATAAGACTATGCCTATAGACTTTTTATACGCTTAAATTCAGGAAACTGCAAGCGAAGCGGTGTGTATTTGTCAGCCCCTTGCAGTATAATAAAAATACATCCCCGCGATACACACTAATGCATTCGCATGAAGCGTCCCTCCGGTGGAATCATTATTCATTGTCTTCGGCGACGTATTAGAAACGGGTACAAGCGACGGGCAATACAATTTAAAGCGTTTCTCAAACTAACTTGAGGAATTTTAATTGTGAATGATGAAATCTTTTTGAATGAACGGGTAGACGTGCTGGCGAAATTCGGCGCTGGGCTGAACCCGTGCGTGCCGCTTAAGTTTCGGCGCAAAAGCGGGAGAGAGGTGACGATAACTGAAATTGGCTTGCGACATCCGGGCATGAAGGGCCGGCGAACGGTGCATATATTCGACGTCACGGACGGTCAGGCGGATTACCGGCTGGAGCTGGACTCGGAACGATTGACGTGGATGTTGACGCGGGAAGGGGATCGACTATGATTGCCGGAAATAAAAAACACACCCTTGAGGATGTGTTGTCGAGAGGAGTGCTAGTGGCGGACTGCCACCAGCACTTCCTCCCGAGTCGGCCGTACGCTCAGAGAGTGTCGTTTGAACTGATGTACTCTAGAGCGATAGCGCACGCTGCAGGCTGCTGCTCTGCACGAGCTTTGGTGCGCCACAACAGCGCATCCCACTTTCTGAAGGTAATGATATCCAGCCAGATGGCGAATTCATCATCTTCTTTGATGACTGCCGAAAGATCAGCGATCAATCGAAACCGTCGATCAGCGTCTGTTTCGTTGGACTGCGTGCTTTTTTCCCCGACCAAAATGTTCACTTCTTCTCCTGTAGTAGGTACAGTGCGAGTAAGACATACTTATTATAGCATAAAGCATAACAATTATCAATACCCTTATGCATAAACACATTCACGATAAGGTAAATACTACTCGACCGTTGGTGATGCACATCGATCTCAATAGTTGCTTTGCCACGGTAGAACAGCAAGCGCGGCCGCGGCTAAGGGGGCGACCGGTAGCGGTGGTGAATCGGCGGACTGAGAATACTATGATTATCACGGCTAGCTATGAGGCAAAGGCGATGGGCGTGAAGCTTGGTATGCGGCTGCGTGATGCTAAGCGACTATGCCCAGGGCTTGTTGGTGTCGAAAGCGACCCAGCCAAATATCGCTATGTGTATCATAAGCTGCTCGACATCATGAATGATTACTCGGCGCACGTGACTATGAAGAGTATCGACGAGGGGGTGATTGATTTTACGCAGGCACCGAAGGCTATCGTGGAGCGCGGGCTCGAGGTGATTGGCTATGAAATTAAGCAGCGATTACGCGACGAAATTGGCTGCGCCATGCGTTGCAATGTAGGCATTGGTACGAATCGATTCTTGGCCAAGATGGCGGCGAGTTTGCATAAGCCGGATGGGCTCGATGCCATCACGGCGGACAATTTGCGCGAGGTGTACAGTACGCTCAAGCTTACCGATCTGACTGGCATTGCCGGGCGCAATGAGCATCGTCTGAATGCTGTCGGTATTTATACGCCGCTCGAGTTTCTCGATGCGTCGGTCGATGTATTGCATAGTATGGTGTTTCAGAGTGTCAATGGCGAGCAGTGGCATCAGAGGCTGCGTGGTTGGGAGGTTGATGATTTTGGCGCTGCATTACCCAAGCGGGTAGGCCGACAGTACGTGCTTGATAGCTTCAGTCTAACGTTTGACGAGATATTGAATCGGTTGCATCATCTCTGCGAATCGGTCGGCTATCGCATGCGCAAACAAGGATTGAGTGCACGTGGTGTTTATGTCGGTACGCGGACGTTTGACATGGAGGGTGACAGAAGGCGAATACCTGGCTTGCACGAAACCTCGCCGATCTCAGAGTCGTATCCGGGCGAGTCAGAGGGCGTTTTATCCGAGAGAGGCATAGCTGAAGCTACGTTGAGCGAGGAAAAGCGACATCTGGCCGGTCGGGGCGAATCTGAGGCGGCAGGGATTTCGCGTAAGTCGGGTACATATTGGCATGCTACTCATGTGTCGCAAACGCCATTTTTTAGTAATGAAGCTATCTATGGTCTGGCGCGGCAACTTTTTGTAAATGCACCGCCGAACATTCGTGATATCAATGTGCACGTGTATCTGCTAGAGCAGGGCGATCGGTCGCAGCTGAGTATTTTTAATGACCAAATCGCTCGCGAACGAGCAGTGGTTGGTGCGATTGACGAGCTTAATCAGCGCTACGGAGAGCATACGATTCATGCGGCGAGCACCACGAACACCGGTCCGTTCGTCAAAACAAAGATACCTTTCGGGAGTACGAGGTACTTGTAAATCTAAGCGTAACTGTCATAATTGTAGTTACAAAGAGGAGAAAATAAACAAAGTGGCTCGCTTACCGCAACCAGGTGGAGACAATGGCAATTGGGGCCATATTCTTAATGATTATCTGAGTCAAACACTCAAAGCCGACGGAACACTGAAAGACGGCATTGTTCCGGAAGCGTCACTAGACGTGACCGTGCAGTCGAAGCTCAATGGCATTACAGGGAAAGTCGATAAATCAATCTTAACGACAAAAGGCGACATATACGTCGCCGCTGGCTCTGGGACGCCTGTTCGACTTGGTGTCGGCATGGATGGGCAAGTTCTCACTGCAGATAGTAGTACTGTTCTCGGGGTGAGTTGGGCGGCAGTAACAACGAGTTCGCAGAAGAGGTATTGTATCGATGATTTCGGCGCAGACCCCACAGGAGTGGTAAATTCAGACGATGCTTTAGTTGCTGCGAGGGGGGCGCTTGGAAATGACCCGGGTGTAATTGAGTTTGGTGCCGGTGAGTACAAGTTCTCGAAGGGTTTGAATACGGTTTGGGGTATGGATCTCAGGCCTAAGCAGGGTGTTCGTGGCCAAGGTAAGGCCCTGACGAAGATTTATTTTCAAGGGCAGGGTGCGGTGTTTGAGTTTCGTAATCCTGATTGGACGTTCAATAGCGCGGGCAATCCCTACGGCGGTGTCCAAGGAATGTGGATCGATGGTTGGTCGAACACCAACACAGATACGTATGGAATTCGGTACGGTGACAGTAACGGTATGACGGTTGCAGATGTACATGTAGCCGGCTTTAATCAGGCTGGTTGTGCCGGACTGTACGGCGATAATCAGATTTCTTGGTCTGAGCGTGCCGACATCGAAATATCAGTGGAACAATGTACTACCTGTTTTTTGTTTGAGTCGAATGCTACTTCTACTCCTGCAGGCTCATCCTCGTTTGATTACTCTCGTTATCGTTTGACGTTTGTAGCTGTCGCCAATCAGGACGTTTTTGTATTGCGCACCTCTCCTGGGTGTGTTCGTACTTCAATGAATGGTGTTCAAATGGAGTTAACAGGTAACTGCAATAACGCTCCTTCGGACGGTACGAACTCAGGGGTGCTGTGGCATGTCGGGTACGATAATGATGACGAAGCCTCGTTCTCTGGAACACTGCAGATTAATGTAGAGACGTCAGGATATTCCGACGGTGTCTGCCACAAGGATTTTGTCATGGGAGGCGTGGGCCCATGGTGGTTGGTGAAGTCGCGGGTGAGGGCCACTGGAGCGATTAACCTAATACCGTTTAGCGGAGTAAACTTTGCTGAAGGTGGCGCTACTCCATATAATTTCTCATTCGACGGTTTGCTGTATAAGTCACCGTCACTTGGCTCTTCGGGTTATTTTGGTGCTTCTCGGTCTTTGCAGTTGCAGGCTGACTCTAGGGGAAGAATTAGTTTGGAAAATACTAACGCGGCGCAATTGATTTATGTTACTAGCGCTACGGCCGGTACGTATAGATTAAATTACGGCGGGACATATACCGACACGATACCATATAACGCGTCGACTGCTCAGGTGCAGGCTGCACTCGAAGGAATCCCGGCATTGGCGGGGAATGTAACGGTGGTCCATGCTCAGTCTCGGTTCATTAACGGGGTATATGCAAATGAGGTTGGTTTTGGCGTTGATTTCATCGGTTCGTTGTCTGAGACTGCGGTACCGACACTTACGGCTGATATGTCAAGTTTGACCGGTGGGGTCGACATCGTCGTCGCTAATACTGGTAGTCCCAACAAGACGATTAACCTAGAGATAGAGTCAGGCAATATGTTTGTAGTAAACTGGCTTGATCCCGGTACTTATCGGATACGAGCACAGACCGGCAACTTAACTGATTCGATGGGTCTAGATAAAGATTCTCCGTTCGGTGCCACCGTGCTTGATGTGTGGATCCAGCAACCGACTACTGGAGGGAATGTTATTTTGGAAGGGCCGTACTTCCCACCTGGAACCAATTTCGGCTCTAGCTACAATTTTCAATGGCTGGACGGTATCGATCCCGTGTTGTCTACCACGCCCAATGCCTATGATGTTATCCGTCTTTCCACATTCAACTTCAACGCGTGGATTGGCCAGCATGTGACACGTAAAGCTATCGCTTCTGTCCCATCTACTTCTTCTTCTCCTGGTATCGAAGGCCAGATTGCGTATGATGCAGATTATATGTATGTCTGCACGGATACTGATACGTGGAAACGTTCTCCGATAGGTTCTTGGTAAACGTTGTCTTGTGAAATTTTAACGTAACCGGCATAATAACAACATACTACATAATAACAACATACTAAGGAGAAACAGGGGAGATGGCACGATTACCGATTCCTGGGGGCGACAAGGGTAACTGGGGAACAATTCTTAATGACTTTCTCACGCAATCACATAAATCTGACGGGAAATTAAAGGATGACTCTGTAGGTGCGGCTCAGCTGCAAGATAACGCGGTGACGGCGAGTGCGATTGCGCCGAATGCAATTACCGTTACTGAATTGGCAGGGGATTCCGTCGACACGACGGTAATTGCGGACGGATCGATTACGAGCGCCAAAATCGCTGACGGTACGATCGTCACAGGTGACATATCTCCGGCTGCTGGTATTGTAAAATCACAACTCTCATCAAGCGTGCAGGCATCTCTTGATAAAGCCGACACTGCATTGCAGTCAGGAACGTCCGTAAGCAGCATTTCGGGCTTTCCGTTGAGGTTACCGGGCGAAAAGGCAGTCGCAGTGGCACAAGAAGTCGCAGTTGCAAGGGCAGAAGTGAGCAATCCTGCCGGCCATAAGGTTGTTGTTCTCGCGGAAACTTGGGGTAAGCCGGGTATATTGAAGCATATTTGGGTGGCGGTAGATAATTCTGCGACGGTCGACGGGTTTTTGGAGCAAGGCGGTGTCATAAGGGTGTACACCGACGATGACACAACTCCGGCAATCTCAATGTCGCTTGGTGATTTCTTTTGTTTGGCAAATCGATCTGATGTTTTTGAAACACCACGTGTCGGCAGGTCTAATAGAGGTAGTGGAGGTTCGGCCTATCGCTATCTGCATATGCCATTTCAAAAGTATCTTCGAGTTGAGATTGAAAGTCTTATGGGTACAGACTCGGCTTTTTATGGCACCGCAGATTATTCATTAGTCGATTCGTTCAGCGATCTTGGAACGCAGCAGCTCGCCTATAGTATAAAAGGTCAACGAGTTGCAAGCCAGGCAGTGCAAACCCCCATGACGGTGTGTGATTTTGATGGTTCGGGGCAGATTGAATCATTGGTCGTGAGTTTTGCGGGTGCCGACAATGGAGACTGGGGCGTGCTCGAGGGCGATATTCAGGTATACGTAGATGGCGAGCAATTCCCTATATGGTCATCGTCTGGCATGGAGGATGCCTTTAATGGTGGTTGGTATGCAACACCAATCGGTGGTTATCCTGCTGGTCGTTCTGGTGATTCCGACCAGTCTGGTGTTAATATGACGATGTATAGATTTTTCCTTGATGATCCGATTTTCTATTCATCACACCTGAAGGTTGTGGCATGGGCAGGGCAGCCGGGTCAGGGAGGTATTGTTTCTGCGACGGTTGATTTTGCCGGCTATGTGGGCGTGTGGTCGTCGGCTGCAACAACGCCAAGCTACACAGCGGTTGACGGAATATCGCCACCCGTACTTAACGATCAGATGGACCAGACTGCAGGCGCGCTTGACTCTGGCACATGGAATCAAGACGGCACTCGCACCCAAATGGTGGCGACTGGTTCGACTTTTACAGTGCCATATGGTAGTGCAAGCGCCGATCAAGATGTACGAGCAGCGCGTAAAAACGTCTCATTACCTTCGGATTATTGGCTGGAAACAAAAGTTCGCATAACAGACCCTTCTCATGATAATCAAGAGGCGTTGCTTGTTATGCTCGGAGCCACACCTGATCCATATTTTGGCTCTGCGGTACACATAGGACTTCGACGATACGAGCAATACAACTGGCATATACAGCTTCGTGACGACTTTGATACACCATTTGACGTGACGATTGGGGGAGGTTTGGATCTTACGAATATGTGGGCTCGGTTGGCTCTAAAGAAACAGGGTTCGAAAATCACTGGTTATTATTCGTTGAATGATACTCCCTCTCCTTGGATTCCTCTTGGTACCTGGGACGCATCTAAAGTCGGAACCGGCTTTGGAATTGCTACATGGACTGCAGGTGCTGAGTTTGACTATCTAGTTGTTCGTCCTCTCGAAGATGTCACTAGCTAAGATCACGCTGTATACTTGTAAGTACAGGTAATCCTCATTGCTTAGTAGTTTTATTGGGTATGATGGTGGTTAGGCTAGTAGAATTAAGAGTATCTATGTTGCGAGATGAAAACTATGTGATTGCAGTCAGTGGCGGCGTTGATTCCGTCGCATTGCTCGGTATGCTTGTCAATGGCAATTTACCACCTACCACCTACCACCCACCATCTACCAATCTCATTGTCGCTCACTTTGATCATGGCATACGTAATGAGTCTGCAGATGATGCGTTGTTTGTGCGGGATTTAGCAGCAAAGTATAACTTGCCATTTGAGACACGGCGAGAAAATTTGGGCAAAAATGCCAGCGAAGAAAAAGCACGAGAGCGACGCTACGCCTTTTTGCGTGAAGTTGCCAAGAAACATAAGGCGACAATCGTGACGGCGCATCATGCAAACGACGTTGTCGAAACAATTGCAATTAATTTGACGCGCGGAACGGGTTGGCGAGGGCTGGCAGTACTCGATAGTGTTGATATTTGGCGGCCACTTCTTGCGACCTCAAAAAACGAATTGTTGACATACGCCAAGCAGCATAATTTGACGTGGCATGAGGATGCTACCAACGAGGATACTAAGTATCTGCGCAATGATTTGCGACAAAAACTAACACACTTGGACGTGCAGACGCGGGAATTGTTGCTACTCTATCGAAATCGTCAGGTTGCCTTGAAAAAACAAATTGATGACGAGTCGGCACTGCTCATTGGCAATTCGCCATATCGGCGTCATATGTTTATCTCTGCGAATCACCATGCGGCATTGGAAATGCTCAGGGCTGTATTTGTCCGCGAAGTTGGTCAGAGTCTGACGCGCCCGCAGCTTGCTCGCGCGCTACACGCGGTCAAGGTGTATCATGCTGGCAAGATATTCCCTGTAAGCTCAAAAATACATTTGACCTTCACAAAAACACACTTCGTTGTCGATACCAAGGATAAAATGGTATGATGAAAAGAGTGAAAAATTCCCTAATATTTGCTATTGAAAGGACTTGATACTGATATATGGCAACAAAAAGTACCTCACCGAAAAACCGAATGACTAACTGGATACGTCTAGGTTTGTTTTGGGCAATCATCATAGTTGCGGTACTGACGCTATTTGCCGTCATTACGCCGCGTACACAACTCAAAGACGTACCAATCGCTCAAGTTATCACTAATGCTAACAAAGGCGACATTAGCAAAATCGAGGGGTCTGGTAACGAGCTTGTTATTACAGTGAAGGGCAAAGAGCGTCCAACGCAACATTCGTATATTCAGGGCGGCGTGAGTACACTTATCAAGGACGATACACTTAATGCGGAAGCAAAGAAGACTTTGGCGGATACACCACCATCAACGACGGGTGAGACGCTTTGGAATCTAGCTATCATCATTGTCCCTGTATTGTTGATCGCTGGATTTTTCATGTTTATGATGCGACAAGCTCAGGGTCAAAATAATCAAGCGCTTGGATTTGGCAAGTCAAAGGCAAAACTGTATGGCTTGGACAAAGAAAAAGTTGTCTTTGATGATATCGCAGGCAATGATAGTGCGAAGCAAGATTTGCAAGAAGTCGTGGACTTCCTGAAGCATCCTAAGAAGTATCACGATGTTGGTGCAAAAATTCCAAAGGGTGTGCTGCTGATCGGTAGCCCAGGTACAGGTAAGACGATGCTCGCGCGTGCTGTGGCGGGTGAGGCAAACGTGCCATTCTTTAGTATTTCTGGCTCGGAATTTGTCGAGATGTTTGTCGGTGTTGGTGCTAGTCGCGTGCGTGATTTGTTCGCCAAGGCAAAGAAGAATTCTCCTGCGATAATCTTTATCGATGAGATTGACGCAGTCGGTCGTCGACGTGGTAGTGGTATGGGTGGCGGCCACGATGAGCGTGAGCAGACACTGAATCAGATATTGGTTGAGATGGACGGATTTGAAACCGGTACGAATGTTATCGTGCTTGCAGCTACCAACCGTGCAGACGTGCTTGACCCGGCGTTGCTTCGCCCTGGCCGATTCGACCGCCGTACAAATATCATGCTGCCGGAACGCAAGGATCGCGAGGCAATTTTGAAGGTACACTTCAAGAACAAGCCAACAGATGATTCTGTCAATCTTGATAAGCTGGCGGCAAAAACTGCAGGTACTTCGGGCGCTGATCTGGCGAATATTGCCAACGAAGCAGCGATTATTGCGGCTCGTGACAATCGAAAGAAGATTACCAATGCCGATTTGACTGAAGCGTTTGAGAAGGTCGCAATTGGACCTGAGCGCAAGGCAAAGGTCATGACCGACAAAGAAAAAGAGCTGACTGCATATCACGAATCGGGTCATGCGATCGTCGGACATCTCCTTCCTGACAATGATCCGGTACATAAGGTGACAATCATCCCTCGCGGTGGCACGGGTGGTGTCACGTGGTTCTTGCCTCCTCAAGACAAGAGTTACACGAGCGTGTATGAATTCAAGGATCAGCTCGCTAGTGCACTTGGTGGTCGTATCGCGGAGAAGCTTCTATATGGTGCTGACGGTATTACGACTGGCGCAGGGTCGGATCTTCGTAAGGCGACCGAGATCGCACGAGATATGGTGATAGAGCAAGGTATGGGTACGAAGCTTCGTGATCAAGTATTTCACGAAGACAATGGCGGTATGGTGTTTGACAAGATTACTCACGAACGACCGTATAGTGATGATACCGCCAAGGAAATCGACAAGGAAGTAGAGACACTTATCAAGGAAGCAGCCAAGCGTGCTGAGCTTGTATTGAGTACAAATATGGATAGTCTACATAGTCTCGCAAAAGCATTGCTCGAAAAAGAAACTCTCGACGAAGAAGAAGTTGATAGCATACTAAAAAGTGCAGAATTGCCGAAAGAAGCGCGACTGTACGCCGCGAAGTAGGGCATGGGTAGGGTTAGAAGCGCTGTAGCCCGAGCAAACCGCAGGTTATCTGTGCAGCTAGCTGCTAGTTTGCTCGCGGGCTCGACGCTTCTTTCCTTGTTGTTTGGTTTCTTCCGGATGCGTCTACTCAACGCCGCATACTACGATACGTATCCGACTGGGTACGACGCATATTTGGCGGCGTTTACTGTACCAGACTTTATGTTTTTTATTCTGGTATCGGGCGCGTTGAGTGTGAGCTTTATACCCGTCTTTAATCAGCGACTTGCGACGGGTAACAAGAAGTCGGCGTGGGAGCTCTCGACTAGCATGATTAATTTTATGGCGTTGATAACACTCATTGCTAGTATTTTGATTATTATTTTTGCAGAGCCATTGGTGCGGTATGTGATTGCGCCTGGATTGAGCGAGTCAGGCATAGCGCTTGCGACAAGCATGATGCGGGTGATTGCCGTGAATCCTTTCTTGTTTGCGATAGCGACAGTTATCGCGAGTGTTCAGCAGGCGGTTGGTCGGTTTACGTTTTTTGCACTTGCACCAATCTTGTACAACGTAGGCATAATAATCGGCATCACAGTATTTACGGGCGGTATCAATATATTCGGCGTACAGGTGTTTGACGGCGGAATTATGGGCGTTGCGCTCGGTGTGGCACTTGGCTCAGTATTGCAGTTACTCGTGAGTACTATTGGACTCATCGGACTTGGATTTGATTACAAGTTTAAAATTTATTGGAAAAACAAAGGTTTTCGACAAGTGCTTCGTTTGTTGCCGCCACGGTCAATTGACCAGGGTATGGATTATATCGTTGGTATCGTGGAGACGAACCTGGCGTCGCGTTTAGCTGCCGGAACACTAGCGGCGTATAACCAAGCAACCGTGCTCCATATGGCGCCGATTAATCTCATCGGTGTGGCCATCAGCACGGCGGCGTTTCCAAAGATGACAGAGCGAATTGGCCAGGGGCGACCTGATTTGTTTCGCAAGGAACTACAAAACATCATTCGCATTATCGTGTGGATCGCCATGCCTGTGGCTGCGGTAACGTACTTTACTCGTGGATATTTGGTGAACTTTATCAAAAACGGTGGTGACGTATTGATGGCTGGGCTGCTTGGTTCGCTTGTTATCGCGATATTGTTTCGCTCGGTATACTTTATATGCGCCAAGAGTTTTTATGCGCAGCAAGACACCAAGACGCCTCTTTATATTTCGCTATTTGCGATTGCGCTCAATATTGCATTAGCCGTGTGGTTTACTATGGGCTTAGACATGGGAGCGTATGGTCTTGGCTACGCACAATCAATCGTGGCGGTGTTTGAAGTGATAGTGCTCTTTACGGTCATGAACCGACGTATCAAAAATTTGATTGATGCATCGGTTATTCATGCTTTTTGGCGCATGGCTATAGCCACTGCGGTGACGTCGATTATCTGCTATGCAATGGTGCAATTGTTTCAGCTACAAAATGCAGACAATAGCTTTGTCGCTACTTTTCCAAAGTTTGTACTTATTTCGATGGCAAGTGGCTCGGCATATCTGGCCGCAAGCCGTTTATTGAATCTTAGTGAAGCAGATCCGATCATTCAGCGCTTAGAGCAATTATTTTTTGCACGCGCTCGCTAATTATCCTTGAGCTTTTTCTTGGTGTTGTGCTACTATAAGCACAAGTAATAAAGGGGAATGCAGCAATGTTTTCTGTAAAAGAGCAAATCAACGCCATTTTGCACAAGGAAATGGATCGTAAAGAATTTCTGACGCACATTGCGATTGGTTTGGTGGCGCTCATCGGTCTCGGTTCGATATTAAGAGTTCTTGCGTCTCATCGTCCGGGCGGCGAAGCGTTTAATTCGGAAACATTTGGTGGTACGCAGGACGGCAAGTAGCTTTGCGTAAAAATTATACAAATAGGCGCGATCAATACGCGCCTATTTCTTCATTTGCCCCTCTCCCATATTTCCCGTATACTTAACCTCATAAACAATAAGCACTATGCGAGGGGGAGTATAGGCTAAACAAACTATGGCACGTCTTCCAACTCCTGGAGGAGATAGTGGTAATTGGGGAACAATACTCAACACCTTTCTCTCTCAGGTTCACGCCTCTGACGGCACACTCAAAACCGACAGTGTCACCAGCGACGCCATTGCTCCGAATGCCGTAACTTCCAGTGCTCTTGCTCCCAACGCAGTCGATGCCATCACTATAGCTGATGGCTCTATCACCGAAACACTCCTCGATACTGCAGTTCAAACCAAACTCAATGCGACTGCTCCAGTCACATCCGTAGCATCCAAGACTGGTGATGTCTCCCTCACCAAGACCGACGTTGGTCTTGATCAGGTCGACAACACCAGTGATGCGACGAAGAATAGTGCGACGGCGACGCTGACGAATAAGACGTTGACAGGGCCGACGATTGATAGTCCTTCTCTGATAGGAAATATCACGGGTGCCGCTTCAATTGGCGTGGTCGCCGGCTCTGTATCAGGGCTTTATCTATCTGCTACGACTGGCGTGGGGACACTAGGAGCTGTACGAGTGCTGTCGTCTACAGGCGCAAATGGCCTAGCCCAGTTGGGTGTAAACGGTAACCAAACAGCTTCTAGTGGTACGCAATTCGGTATCGCTATCACTTCAAACATAAACCAGTCGTCGACTGCTGGCTATACAGCTCTCCTTGTGAACCCAACTGAAACAGCAACTGGTTCCGGAACCAAAAGGCTGATCGACGCTCAGGTAGGAGGCACATCCAAGTTTGTAGTGGACAACGCCGGGAATGTGACACTAGGAAGCACGACAATCGCCGCTGGCCCCACCCCACTGAACGTTAGTTTAGGGGGTTCTTACGGCAATAGCACTGCGGGCAGTAGCAATAACATGAAGCTGGCGCTATACAATGATAGCAGCGTCAAACTTGGATTTGGCGTTTCGCTAAATACACTTGAATATCAAGTCAATTCGCTTTCCTCACACAAGTTCTACGTCGGCGGTACTGAGCGTTTAGCTATCTCGTCTTCTAGCATGACCGTGGGTGGTGTACCTGTAGTCACAACATCAGACACTCAGACGTTAACGAATAAGACGCTGACAAGCCCGACATTTACTGGAACAATCACCGGGGTGGCAGACGCGACTACTACTGGGTCTGGCAAGGTTGTTACCGGCGGTGTGTTAAGTACCCAGCCAGATGCCAACTCTACATCCATGCTGGCAATTCCAGGATTGTACAATGACCTTTCATATTGTCTGATGCGTGCTGGTGCTTCCATGACCATTACCAAAAATGGCGGTGCGACGGTAGCGGGAGTCGATTACCTTTATCCCGATGCCATGTTTGCACCACAGGGCATGACGTATCTCAATGGTTTGGTAAACGGTGACGTGTTTGTCATAGAGGTTACCGCTCCGAGCGGCTTGACCATGGACTATGTCAATACATACGGGATTTCATGCTCTAACAGCTTCCGCGCAAGCAACGTGACCATCGAGGTGTATTTCAATGGAGCGTGGACTTCCATCCATTCGGTGACTAATCAGACTGCTGGAGATGTATGGAAGTTCTATTCTAGCGGTGCATACTCAGTGACCAAGATTCGGTACACACTGACTAACTTCCCTTATAATCAGTGCCGCATTTTCTCCTTGTACGCAATAACCGGCACAACTGCGTTGGCGTCGGGTCCATTGCTACCACGGACCGGTGGTGCCTTGTATGGCACTAATGCTGCGCCACCAACACTGACAGCTACCGGTGCCGATGCTAGCATCAATCTCAATCTTGTCCCGAAAGGATCAGGAACTGTCCAAGCAAATGGTGTCGAGGTCGCGACTATTTCTGGCACGCAAACACTCACAAATAAGACATTGACAAGCCCGACGCTGACTACGCCGAGGACGGCCTCTATCATGGACACGAACGGCAATTGGGCATTCATGATAAATGCCACCACCAACGCTATCAATTATTTGCAGGTCATCAACAGTGCGACTGGAAGCGCTGTTCGCATAAATGCAGCAGGTAGCGACACGAACATTAGCATGAATTTGGTACCTAAGGGCACTGGAGTGATTCAGGCTAATGGCGCTGAGGTGGCGACCACCACCGGCACACAGACACTGTCGAACAAGACCTTGGTGAGTCCTACGATTACTGGCACCCCCACTGGAGTTGCCAGGCAAGCTCAGGTCGATGTATTCACACCTCTGGGCGCGAACTATGTCACCGATAAACAGGTGTCCTCAAACGTAGTAACTCTTACTACACTCACAGCACACGGCTATCAGGTTGGCGACAAGGTTTGGATCAACGGCATTGATTCCGCGATCGAATTAAACCTAGTTACCTCGGTGACTATCACTTCGATTCCGACAGCCACTACATTTACTTTTGCTAGAAGTGTCGCTGACATAGCCCCTGCAACCGTGCGGCCCTACGGAAACGTGTTTCAACTTCAGACATGGACGAAACCGTCCGGTGCTGTTTCGGTGAAGTTCACATTATGCGGTCCAGGTGGCGGTGGTGGATCTGGTGCGAGGCGAGCTACCACGTCAAACCGTACCGGCGGTGGCGGTGGCGGTGGCGGGGGTTGGCAAGAAGTTACTGTTCCTGCGTCGGACGTGCCCGACACTGCGATGTTCGTTAGCGTCCCCGCCGGGGCTTACGGCGGTCTGCCCGTCACTACGGATGACACGGACGGAATGGTCGGCGGGAGAAGCTATCACTCGACTCGCGTCAGCAACCTTGAAATTTCGTATCTGTCCACGCTTAACTTTAACGCCAATCCGGGTTACGGCGGGCTGGGTGGCAGCACCGGAACAACCGTCGCTGGAGGCGGAGGCGCCGTCAATACTCAGTTTGCGGTGCCGGTGGAGCGGGCAACACTAGCAACGGGAGCATAGGCGCGAACGCGACCTACGTCGGTGGTGGCGGTGGTGGTGGCGGCGGAGCGGCGGCGAGCTCTACGTCATCGGCGGCTGGAGGCGGCGCAGCGTCAATCTTCGCTGTACGCAGCCTTTCTGGTACCTTCGTCTCTCCAGGAAACGGCACCTTGACAATGGACGCCACTACCAACACTTCCTACTACCCGGTCATACCTGGACTGCCGGGGATTGGTGGTGGCGGCGGAGCGTACAAGACCGCGACCAATGGCGGCAACGGAGGTGACGCAACCAACTACAACGCTGGCGGCGGTGGTGGCGGGGCGTCTGACAACGGCTACCAGAGCGGTGCGGGCGGCAAAGGCGCAGACGGTTGCGTAGTCATTACTACCTATTTTTAAAGACAAGCTCATAAGCAAACTTTTTAATGTAAAAACTACGCTTTTTGACGTTTTAAGTGATTGACACAGTCTTTATTACTTCATATACTATAGCCAACCGTGGGCGCCAATATATAACTGAAAAAGGAGGAAATATGGATATTTCAAGTATTACTGACGCTAAAGAACTAAAAGCACTTGCATACGACACACTACAGGCAGTTGAAGTACAGCAAAACAATCTACGCCTTATTCAGCAGCGTATCGCTGAAATCGAGCAGCAGGCACAAGAGACAGAAAAGAAGAAGTAGTCACAATTGATATCGAATAGACGCGTATAGTCAGCGATTATACGCGTCTTTCATTTGAACTCACCTCAATCTTCCCGTATACTAAACCTGTAAACTATAAGCACTTTACAAGTGAGGGTACTAATAGGAGCAATATAGAAATTTATGGCACGTCTTCCAACTCCTGGAGGAGACAGTGGCAATTGGGGATCAATCCTCAACGACTATCTTTCTCAGGTCCACGCCCCTGACGGCACACTCAAAACAGACAGTGTCACCAGCGACGCCATTGCTCCTAATGCCATTGATTCTATAGCCATCGCCGATGGCTCTATCACCGAAACGTTGCTTGATACGGCGGTTCAAACCAAACTTAATACCGTCGCACCCGTCACTAGCGTTGCCGCTAAGACCGGTGACGTCACGCTCATCAAGTCCGACGTCGGTCTAGATCAAGTCGACAACACAAGTGACGCCACTAAAAACAGCGCTACGGCAACCTTGCAGAACAAGACTCTCGATAACAGTAATAGTCTTACGCTCAAAGACGCTAATCTTACCATTCAAGACGACAGCGATACTTCAAAGCAAGCAAAGCTTCAGCTCTCCGGTATTACCACGGGCACAACGCGCACGTATACACTCCCTGACGCCTCAGGTACGGTGGCGCTGACGAGCCTCATCCCTCCTATTCGTTTTTCTGCTCCGACTGCAGTCGTAGGCGTCACGCCGACTGACTATGCGTATGGTCCACGGACGCTAACTGGCGCACATATGCGCGTGGCGAGCGCTCCGGTCGGGTCTGATCTTGTCGCCGAGGTTCAACATTGGGATGGTTACTCTTGGTCGACACTATGCACACTCACCGTATCTGATGGGTCGGTCACAGAAGCTACCTCCAGCCTTTCTCAGCAGCAGTCAGCCGGGAACATGGTACGCCTTAATGTGACATCGGTCGGGGGCAATTCCGCTGCAACTGGAGTTGCCGTAGACGTAGAGGTAGATTAATGGCTAAGGCTAGCACGCTTAGTGAGACTTTTGATTCCTATAATACCCTGGTGTGGTATCGGTCGAACGCAACGAATGTCGCCTACACAGGTGGTCAGCTTAAGCTTACACCAACAACGTCCTACCATTATCTCGATACTTTTACTGGGTATGACTTGACCGAATCACACTATCAAGTTGAGTTTGTTCAAAACTGCAACGCGGGAAACCACGACTCGATAACGACTAATTTTACGGTTGTAGTAGACGGTAGTAATAGCTTTGAGTTTGAGATTGGCGGCGGTCCGACTGGCTCGGTGGTTATGCGCGAGCAAGTGGCTGGAGTTAATTCTGAAACAACGACGACATATGATGCTACCAATTTTCGATGGCTACGTTTGCGAGAGTCGGGAGGTACGATTTATTGGGAGACATCGCCAGATGGGTCGACATGGACTATCCAGCGGTCAAAAACCTCATCGCTAACACTGGCATCGACAAATGTGATGTTGTCATGCGGCCGTTGGACATCGGAAACATCGCCAGGTAACTCTTATTTTGACAACCTAAATCCCGGCTCGCCTACGGCAACTCTGACTGACGATTTCAGTACAGAGGATACCATCAAGTGGACAGGATATGAAGGCAACGTCGCTTCCGTTGTCGATGGTCGCCTAGCGTTATCGGGCGCTACATCGGACTACTACCCGCCTTTAGAATCGGTGAGTACCTATGTGTTTACGGGCTCCTACGTTGCGTGTCAGTTTGTTGAAAACTTCCCCGAGGGAAATGGTAGTTACACATTGGAATTTTATGTAGGTAGCGATACGAACAACCGAATTGAATTTCAGATTAATGGCGGTAGTCTTGGTATTTCAATGAAAGAAAAGGTGGCAGGAGTAGTGTCTTCTAGTGATTTGATATACAACCCGCTGCGACACAAATGGTTACGCATGCGCGAGTCAGGCGGGACGGTATATTGGGAAACCTCGATAGACAGCGCGACATGGGTCGAACGTTGGTCGAAAGCCACTACATTGAATCTCAATAACGTCACCATCGGCTTTAACGGTGGATATTACGGTACTGAAACAGGCAGTCCTGTCGCCTTGTTTGATAATTTCAATCTTATTGCCGGGACAAACATTGGCTACGATGAACCGCTACCTATCTCGCTGCTTACCGATGAATTTACTACCCTTGATGGTTCAAAGTGGTATGCGCCGCCTGAATATAGTATTAGTGCAGTGGACAGTGTGTTATCTATACCTGTCGTGCCGAATGACTATCATTACATAAATACCAATGACACTTGGAATTTAATTGGTGATTCCTTGTTGCTTGAATTGGTTCAGAACGCCAACCGTGGATCATCTCAGTATGGCACCATCACTACTGAAATAGCCGTCATTGTAGATGCCACGAATCGGGTTCAATTCATGATTGGCGGTGGCAATGGATCGGAGATTAAGTTGCGCGAGGTCGTTGATGGCACGCCGTCAGACACGACGATTATTTATGACCAAACTTTACATCGTTGGTTTCGAATTCGAGAAAATAGCGGAGCTGTTTACTGGGAGACTTCCAAGGACGGTGCAGTATGGAACATCCAACGGTCAAAATCCACCACGCTTGATTTGTCTAGTGTGAAAGTGCAGTTTACGGTGGGTTCGTATGAGAACGAAGTCGACCCAGGTACTGTACTGATTGACAATGTTAATCTTCCTAACACTGCTTTGCAAGCGCAGATAGGATGGTACGTTAATTCGCTTCCGCTAGGGGCGACTGATGGCGGTACGATACAGCCGAAAAATTTCTTTCAGCAAGCCGATTGGCTATGGAAACCAATTCCAGATAATCCGGTGCTCGATCCAATGTCGGCACTTTGGGGTGCGGAGCTAGAATCCGGTAGTCATAGCGTAGAAGTGTGGGATTTTGCTGATACGATTATCCTGCCAAATCAAATTGACGAGAATACGCCGCGATATACGTTCACGCTATTAAATTATCCCGACTGGGGCGCGAATCCATTTGACGGATACACTATTCCGGTACCCCTTGGCACGCAAATACCACCTGGAAGCGATGGTCACTTGTGCGTAATGGACCCGACTACTGGGAAGGTGTTTTCATTTTGGCAAACAGTGTATGACCAGAATACTGATAGTTGGTCGGCTTCTTGGGGCGGCATAGCCGATCTCAACGGCGACGGAAGAGACTACGAGGGTGGCGCAACTGCGACTAATATATCCCGAGTCGCAGGAGTGGTGCTGGACAACGAAGTGTTGGCAAGAGAAATACCGCACGCACTCTTTGCTGCTAGCGGTAGCTCGGGGCCGGACTTTCGATATCCTGCGCAAAAAAGCGATGGCGTGAATATGGCGGGCGTAGATAATCCCGTTCCTCAGGGCATACGAGTACAGCTTGATCCGACGATTAATCTCGCAGCGATTGTCGGCATCACACCCGGTGAACTGGCTGTCGGCAGGGCTATGCAGAAATATGGTGTTTATATATTAGAGCAAAGTGGCGGCGGTCCTGGGTTTGGATGTCAGCTCCGGTTTTTGTGGGGCGATGGTTACAGCGGAAATTATCTTGAGACACCTTTGGTGTATCGTCAGGCGGGTTTTCAGTGGGACTACTTTGACATGTCGCACATTCCTTGGGCGGGCAATCTCCGTGTATTGAATAGCTGGGACGGAAGTTAAGTCCGAACGGAACCTCATTGCCGCTACCTCTGTTTTCTGGTATAATTACCGAAGTTTATGGACCAAAGTCACATCCGAAATTTCTGCATCATTGCTCATATTGACCACGGCAAGTCAACGCTTGCCGATCGTATGATGGAAATGACGCATACTGTCGAAAAGCGCGATATGAAATCGCAGCTGCTCGATAGTATGGATTTGGAGCGTGAAAAGGGTATCACGATCAAGCTCGCACCGGTGCGGATGGCGTATGCGCCTAGAGTAGATGGTAGTTTGTATGTAGTAGATGGTGAGAAAAAAAATACCAAATACCAAATACCAAATACCACCTACCAACTAAATCTTATCGACACTCCCGGCCACGTGGACTTTAGCTACGAAGTAAGCCGTAGTTTGGAGGCATGCGAAGGTGCCGTGTTGGTGGTGGACGCTAGTCAGGGCATTCAGGCGCAGACACTCGCGAATGTATATTTGGCACTGGCTGCAGATTTGACGATTATTCCGGTGCTTAACAAGATTGATCTACCGGCTGCAGACGTGCCGCGTGTGAGTGCGGAAATTATCAATTTGCTTGGCTGTGACGAATCAGACATTTTGAAAATTAGCGCAAAAACAGGCGAGGGTGTAATTGAGGTACTCGATGCAATCGTAGAGCGCATCGCTCCGCCAAAAGGCGACGAAAGCGCACCGACGCGTTCGCTGATTTTTGACAGTTATTACGATGATTATCGCGGGGTGATTTTGTATACGCGGACGTTTGACGGAAGCATCAAAAAAGGCGATACAATCGAAATGCTTGCCACTGGAGCCCACGGCCTGGCGCTTGAAGTTGGTGCTCTGAACCCAGTGATGAAACCGGGCGAAGCCATCGCAACTGGTGAGATCGGCTATATCGTGACCAACCTCAAGACCACTCGCGATGCCAAGGTAGGCGATACGGTCACGGTCAAGCGAGCACATGCCAGCGAGCCACTCCCAGGGTATCAGAACGTCAAGCCATTTGTATATGCTGGGTTCTTCCCAGTGAGTAATGAAGATTATAACGATCTCAAAGATGCTGTCGAAAAGCTCAGCCTGAGCGATAGCGCATTGCAATTCGAGCCCGAAAACTCTCCGGTACTTGGCTTTGGTGTGCGTATTGGGTTCCTCGGCCTACTGCATATGGATATTATTCGTGAGCGATTGGAACGTGAATATGACCTTGATTTGGTCGTCACTAATCCATCGACCGATTATCAGGTGACTTTGGCAAAAGGTGAGGAGATTGATATCAAATCCGCGAGCGATTTACCAGATATGAGCAAAGTTGCAGAAATACGTGAACCATGGATCAACGGCGAAATCGTGGTGCCGCAAGATTACATTGGCAACGTGATTCAATTGATTGTGAGCAAACGCGGCAAGCAAAAGAACCTGAGCTACATAGACGAGCGAGCACTCATCAGTTTTGAAGCGCCACTTGCAAATCTGCTCACTGACTTTTACGACCAACTCAAGAGTGTGACGAGCGGCTACGGTAGCTTTAACTACGAGTTGAGCGAATATCGTGCTGAAGATTTGGTACGCGTTGATTTCTATGTTGCTGGCGAAATTGTCGATTCGCTCAGTATTATGCTGCATCGGTCTGAGGCTGAATCTGTCGGTAGGGTAGTAGTCAAAAAGCTCAAAGACGTGATTCCGCGGCAAAATTTCCAAGTGGCGTTGCAGGCGGCAATTGGTGGTCGATTCATCGCGCGCGAAGATTTGAGTGCATATCGCAAAGACGTGACGACTGGGCTGTATGGTGGAGACGTAAGCCGCAAAAAGAAAGTCCTCGCCAAGCAGGCAAAAGGCAAAAAACGCATGAAGCGCTTCGGAAAGGTGGATATTCCGTCCGAAGCTTTCACGGTGATGCTAAAGCGCGACTAGCGAGCCCATTTCTCGCCCAAAATGCAACTGGGGTGGCTTATCTGTTGCATCCAAGCCATAACTATAATAAACTAAAAGACACAAGATAACAGATAAAACCATAGGGGGTAGTATCCGCTCGTGTCGATCAATGAGTTGCTAGCATCTGTAAGCAATAAAGAGATGGATCGCAAGGACTTTTTGAAGTTCTCTCTGTTCGTGATTGCGGGAATGGTTGGTGTTAAGAACATGCTTTCACTGCTAGGGGGTGTTGACTTGCGCCCCGATATGACTCTTGAAAAAAAGCCGAGCAATACCGGCGGCGGGGTTGGCTATAACAGCGGAAGATACAATAGGTAGCTTGTTGTGGTAGAGCAACGATTACCTGCTATTGATGGTGACGAAGGGCATTGGGGCGAGATCCTTAATCAATTTCTTTCTAAGGAGCACCACAATACTGGTCTGGACGACCCAACCAACGGTGGCCACCAAAAAATCACCATTCAACCCGGTACCGCAGCTGCTGGCACTGCACCGCTCAAGTTCACCAGTGGCACACTCCTCACCGCTCCCGAAGCCGGAGCCATGGAATTCGCCGGAGACAATTACTACCTCACGCAAACGACTGGCACTACCCGCAAAAAGATCGCCGCTTACGACGATACCTCTGGCGCCACCGGCGACATCTACTACCGCAATTCATCTGGCTACTTCACCCGACTCGGCGTTGGCTCTACTGGTAATGTCCTTACTGTTGCCGGAGGTATCCCTTCGTGGTCTTCTTCTATTAGCAACACGAGCACCATCACTCTCAAAGACACGAACTTCACTTTGCAAGATGACGGCAATACGACCAAGCAGCTCAAGTTTGAACTCAGTGGCATATCTGCAAGCACTACGAGAACTCTTACAGTTCCAGACGCCAATACGACAATCGTGGGTACCGACGTCACGCAGACGTTGACGAATAAAACCATTACTAGTCCGACGATTGATGGCACGCCAATTAGTACATTTGCTGATACGTCGGGCGGTTCTACGGTTGGGCGTAAATATCTCCTAGATATACCTATCGTTCCAGATCAAACAAGTGCTGGTGTGAGCGGCGGCGCAACTATTGTGGGCTTGCAAAATGATCTGGCGTATTTAACGGCACGAGGTGGTGCGATTACAGTTACCCAAAACAGTGTTGATATATCAAGTTCGGTGTTGCCTGAAAACTGGTTCATTCCAGGTAATTATGTCAATTTGCCTGTAGATGCAACAAGCGATGTATACGTCATCACGATCACTAGGCCAACTAGTAATATATATAGTAATTATTGGGGGTGGGGCCAGATAGGGCTTAATTTTCGTAACGGATTCCACGCCAAAGACGTAAAGCTTGAGGTCAACTCAGGTGGCGTATGGACGACACTGCTTGATGTTACGAATGATTCATCATCTGCAAAATTTGCTCGTTATCAGACACTTAATCCGCCATACGCTGAGCAATTTCGAATTACTCTAACTAATCTAGCTTACGTCAATGTTACTGGTCTGCGAATACAGAATATTTGGGCGACGAGTTTATCGGCCAATCCGGCGGTAATGTCTAACCTTACGTATTTACCTCGCGGAGGCGGCTCTATTATTGGTACGTCTGCGGCACCTCCAACATTTACAGCAGCAGGAAATGATTCAAATATTGGTATCAACTTGGTACCAAAGGGTACGGGAACTGTCACGGTAGGGGGAGTGGACGTCGTTACAACAACTGGTACCCAAACGCTGACGAATAAGACGCTGACAAATCCTAGAATTAATCAGATTAATGACACCAACGGAAACACCTCTATAGCACTAATTGCCACTGCTAGTGCTGTGAGCTATTTGCATGTAACCAATGCTGCCACCGGGTCGTTTGCCGTCGGAGGTGGTGTAGTACTGAGGCCAGAAAGCACCGATACAGACGTTAACTTACTCGCCAAGCCGAGAGGATCTGGGTATGTTGGTATTTCTGATTCTGCGTCTGGCTGGATCGCAAAGTTCGCACGAACCGCTGGCGCAAATGCTAATTATTGGAACATTCAAGGGAGTAGTGCAGGCGGCGCAGTGACGCTTACTGCTGCGGGTACTGACAGCTCCATCAATGCCAATATTGTCTCCAAGGGTACGGGTACAGTCCAGGCAAATGGTGTCGATGTCGTCACGACCACCGGCACGCAAACTCTGACGAACAAAACTATCTCTGGCGCTTCTAATACCCTAAGTAATATTCCTCAATCGGCAATTACCAATCTAACTACTGACATCACCACTGCTCAGACTACTGCCGACACTGCGCAGAAGTTCATCGATCTCAAGGCGTCCGGATTGCCTAATATAGCTTCCGATCCAAGCTGTTCGGTTCCTGAATTGTGGGCTACTAATGGTTTTGGCTCCAACTGGACGGGAGAAGTCAGCAATGAGCAGGCAGTTTCGGGTACCCAATCGCTGAAGATGACGATTACTGGATCGTCATACCCCACGCTAACCTTCCTACGTACTAAGGATGGCGATTATATTCCAGACATCGACTCGCTTCGGGTTCGCCCAGGCGACAAATTTTACATGGAAGTGTATATTCGAGCCCATGCTTCGAATGCTGTCACTAATACACTCTTTTATATTCAAGCGTGGTCTACTGACTCCACAGGGGTAAATGGCTACGCCTTCATCAATAGTACCGGAGTCGCGCCAAGTACGAGTGGCTGGACGAAGCTAACTCATACCTATACAGTGCCTGCCGGTCGGGATCGATTGAACATAAGACTCGCCGGAAGCCTCAACAATGGGATTGGCGATATTTATTATGTCGACAATCTATTGTGGTTGAATGTTACCGATACTCAAGACATCATAGACAATGTTTATCAGGGTATAAACGGCGGATCTAGTACGTGGAATTCACTTGCTACTATGAAGACCGCTATCCAATCTCTAGTCACGCTCACAGGCACTCAGACTCTTACAAATAAGACGTTGACGTCGCCAAAGATTAATCAAATTCTCGACAGCAATGGCGTGGCTGTCCTTGGCCTTACTACTACTGCAAGTGCAGCAAACTATGTCAATATCCGCAACAAGGCTGCCGGTTCTGGTCCGTTTGTCGAGACAGCTGGTTCTGATACCGATATTCCTCTTAATTTAAGCACGAAGGGTACAGGCCTTATCCATCTTTCTCCTGGTGGTACTGCGGCGCTGCAGGTTGGATATACTGCATCATCTGTAAACTATTTTAGACTTACAGGAAGCGCAACTGGTTCTGGACCGACGCTTTTCGCGAATGGCACCGACACGAATGTCGACATGTTGCTGACGACTAAGGGCTCGGGTGTTGTTAAGGCAAATGGTGTTGAAGTGGTGACTGTAGACGGCACCCAAACTTTGACGAACAAAACAATCACATCACCTGTGATTAATAGTGCTACTGGTATCTCTGTTGGTGCGGTGGTATCTCCTACTGGTTCATCGAATCCTCCTAAAATTACCTTTAATCTGACATACGGCACGAATTCGCCGGGTAGTAATGCCAACCAAAAGATTCAACTCTACGCGGGCTATGGTTTTGGCTTGTCTGCTTCTATGCTTGAATACCAAGTAGTTACTGGCGCTGTCCATCGCTTCTTCGTAGGTGGCAGCGAACGAATGTCGATAAGTGGATCTGATGTGACAATCGGTGGAGTATCCGCTGCAACTACAACAGGTACGCAAACCCTCACCAATAAAACACTGACATCACCTAAGGTAAATTCAATCTATGATACCAATGGCGCAAACGCGCTGTATATGACACCTACAGCGAATGCAGTTAATTATACCGAGTTGCGAAACGCTCCGGCGGGAAGCGCTAATCAGATTCGAAGTATTGGAGCAGACACGAATATTAGCATGATGTTGGTGCCTAAGGGTAGCGGAAACGTTCAAATCTATTCCAATACCGGCATTACTCCGACTATTACTGCTGTTGGTGCAGATGCCAATCACAATCTAAACCTCGTTCCTAAAGGCACTGGCACAGTACAGGCAAATGGTGTCGATATCGTTACTATATCTGGTACACAAACTCTCGCCAACAAAACTCTGACGAGTCCAAAAATAAATGCAATACTGGATACGAATGGCGCCACATCTCTTTCGGTTGGTGCCACAGCAAGTGCTGTAAACTATCTGACGATTAATAATTCAGCCACGTCTTTGGCACCTAATCTTACCGCGACCGGATCTGACGCGAATATCAATCTAGACCTTAATCCAAAGGGCTCGGGCAAGGTACGAATTATCGGTGTTCCAGTAGTAACCGAAACTGGCGGAGCGACCCTTACCAATAAAACTATCTCTGCGTCGAGCAATACTATATCTAATATTGCTGTATCAAATCTCGACGCCAGTGCAGTTGTGACGGCAGCAGAAACTATAGCAGCCAACAACAACGACACGACTATTCCAACTTCGGCGGCAGTAAAGAGTTACGTAGATAGCACGGGTAGTGGAGATGCATCGACCAATACTGCAACGTCGGTAGATAGCGAAGTGGCTGTATTTTCTGGTACGACAGGCAAGTTACTCAAGCGCGCCACAGGCAGCGGTGTAGCCATACTAACATCGGGTGTCCTGAGCACAGTTACGGCACCGAGTGGCACGATTGTTGGTACCACCGACGCGCAGACACTTACCAACAAAACGCTCACAAGTCCGACGATTAATGGAGCGACAATTACTGGTACGGTTCAGCTTCCTGAGCCGAATCAACTTACTGTTTCCTCGGCAAGTTTGACTAACAAGAATTACGCTATATCCAATGACGTTTCGATTGGTGCATATCCTGCTTTCAATGCTTTTAGTAAGTACTTGTGGCACGATATTCTCCGATTTGGTAGGTGGATTGGAACGGGCACCTATGAAACATATGCAAGCGGTTCTTGGTCGAGTGCTACTAATCCGACAATCGTTTTCGCCGGCAAGGAGTCTGGTGCGTATACACTCGCCGACGGAGCAACAACTACTGCCGTACGATGGACGTGGAATTCCGGCAATTTGTCATATAGTGGCCTATCTTGGATAATGATTGGCTTCGGCTATGGTAGTCCGGCTCCAAGTAATGAAGTTACAGTTGAATCAGGTACAGACGGTACCAACTGGACGACCCGACATACCTCTACTACAACTGCCAATGCGACGTTCGCGGCCTTTCCGTTGACGGGTGTGGGTGGTGATACGTATTTACGCTTGACTATCACTACTACAAACAGTCGGCCTATTTACCTCAATTCGATAAAGGGACTAACTAACAGGCCCGCAAATCAAGGTGGTGGTGCGGATACTGAGTATCCTTATGACTGGGATGCCAATCGAAATATCACTCTGGGATCAGGGATTACTGCGCGCTCCGACGGTATTCTTAATATTGGCTCTACGACTACGACTACAGCTGCGGGCGGTATTTATTTTGGCAACGACACGAACTTATATCGCAGCGCAGCGAACACCCTCAAGACAGACGACAATCTAGCCATCGGTACATCCACTCAGACCGCCACAGCTACCCCCGCCAACATCAACCTCGGTGGTACGTATGGCAACAATACCGTTGGTACTCAGGGTAATCTCAAGTTGCGACTATACGACAATGGTAGTGGCAGCAACCATTTTGGTTTGGGTATTTCGGATTCCAAGCTGGAATATCAGGTACCGAATGGGTCTGGCCATCATTTTTATGTCAATGGCGTCGAGCGGCTCAAGATTACCAACTCTTTGGTGCAGGTTGCCGGTGCTGATGTAGTCACCACTACTGGCACGCAGACATTGACCAACAAAACTCTGACGAGTCCAAAAATAAATGCAATACTGGATACGAATGGCGCCACATCTCTTTCGGTTGGTGCCACAGCAAGTGCTGTAAACTATCTGACGATTAATAATTCAGCCACGTCTTTGGCACCTAATCTTACCGCGACCGGATCTGACGCGAATATCAATCTAGACCTTAATCCAAAGGGCTCGGGCAAGGTACGAATTATCGGTGTTCCAGTAGTAACCGAAACTGGCGGAGCGACCCTTACCAATAAAACTATCTCTGCGTCGAGCAATACTATATCTAATATTGCTGTATCAAATCTCGACGCCAGTGCAGTTGTGACGGCAGCAGAAACTATAGCAGCCAACAACAACGACACGACTATTCCAACTTCGGCGGCAGTAAAGAGTTACGTAGATAGCACGGGTAGTGGAGATGCATCGACCAATACTGCAACGTCGGTAGATAGCGAAGTGGCTGTATTTTCTGGTACGACAGGCAAGTTACTCAAGCGCGCCACAGGCAGCGGTGTAGCCATACTAACATCGGGTGTCCTGAGCACAGTTACGGCACCGAGTGGCACGATTGTTGGTACCACCGACGCGCAGACACTTACCAACAAAACGCTCACAAGTCCGACGATTAATGGAGCGACAATTACTGGTACGGTTCAGCTTCCTGAGCCGAATCAACTTACTGTTTCCTCGGCAAGTTTGACTAACAAGAATTACGCTATATCCAATGACGTTTCGATTGGTGCATATCCTGCTTTCAATGCTTTTAGTAAGTACTTGTGGCACGATATTCTCCGATTTGGTAGGTGGATTGGAACGGGCACCTATGAAACATATGCAAGCGGTTCTTGGTCGAGTGCTACTAATCCGACAATCGTTTTCGCCGGCAAGGAGTCTGGTGCGTATACACTCGCCGACGGAGCAACAACTACTGCCGTACGATGGACGTGGAATTCCGGCAATTTGTCATATAGTGACCTATCTTGGATAATGATTGGCTTCGGCTATGGTAGTCCGGCTCCAAGTAATGAAGTTACAGTTGAATCAGGTACAGACGGTACCAACTGGACGACCCGACATACCTCTACTACAACTGCCAATGCGACGTTCGCGGCCTTTCCGTTGACGGGTGTGGGTGGTGATACGTATTTACGCTTGACTATCACTACTACAAACAGTCGGCCTATTTACCTCAATTCGATAAAGGGACTAACTAACAGGCCCGCAAATCAAGGTGGTGGTGCGGATACTGAGTATCCTTATGACTGGGATGCCAATCGAAATATCACTCTGGGATCAGGGATTACTGCGCGCTCCGACGGTATTCTTAATATTGGCTCTACGACTACGACTACAGCTGCGGGCGGTATTTATTTTGGCAACGACACGAACTTATATCGCAGCGCAGCGAACACCCTCAAGACAGACGACAATCTAGCCATCGGTACATCCACTCAGACCGCCACAGCTACCCCCGCCAACATCAACCTCGGTGGTACGTATGGCAACAATACCGTTGGTACTCAGGGTAATCTCAAGTTGCGACTATACGACAATGGTAGTGGCAGCAACCATTTTGGTTTGGGTATTTCGGATTCCAAGCTGGAATATCAGGTACCGAATGGGTCTGGCCATCATTTTTATGTCAATGGCGTCGAGCGGCTCAAGATTACCAACTCTTTGGTGCAGGTTGCCGGTGCTGATGTAGTCACCACTACTGGCACGCAGACATTGACCAACAAAACTCTGACGAGTCCAAAAATAAATGCAATACTGGATACGAATGGCGCCACATCTCTTTCGGTTGGTGCCACAGCAAGTGCTGTAAACTATCTGACGATTAATAATTCAGCCACGTCTTTGGCACCTAATCTTACCGCGACCGGATCTGACGCGAATATCAATCTAGACCTTAATCCAAAGGGCTCGGGCAAGGTACGAATTATCGGTGTTCCAGTAGTAACCGAAACTGGCGGAGCGACCCTTACCAATAAAACTATCTCTGCGTCGAGCAATACTATATCTAATATTGCTGTATCAAATCTCGACGCCAGTGCAGTTGTGACGGCAGCAGAAACTATAGCAGCCAACAACAACGACACGACTATTCCAACTTCGGCGGCAGTAAAGAGTTACGTAGATAGCACGGGTAGTGGAGATGCATCGACCAATACTGCAACGTCGGTAGATAGCGAAGTGGCTGTATTTTCTGGTACGACAGGCAAGTTACTCAAGCGCGCCACAGGCAGCGGTGTAGCCATACTAACATCGGGTGTCCTGAGCACAGTCACGGCTCCAAGCGGTACGATTGTTGGCACCACGGACGCGCAAACGCTTACAAACAAGACTTTAACAAGCCCGACAGTCAATGGCTATACCGAGGGTGTTGTGGCTATCGGAACCGTGACAACGAGCTACACGCTTGCTATCACAAGCGGCACAGTACTCACGGCTACATTGACTGCCTCGACCGCATGTACGTTTACTATGCCTACGGCTACGGCGGGCAAATCATTTACGTTGATGCTTAAGCAAGCGGCAAGCACGGGCAACGGCACCGCAACATTCACAGGTGTGAAATGGAATGCGGCTGGCGCCCCTACGATCACGGCAACTGCAGGGAAGATGGATATACTTAGCTTCTTCTCAGACGGAACAAATTGGTACGGATCATATACACAGGGGTATACGCCGTAATGTTTGCTGCTACGAGTGCCTTTTTTACTGCATCTGCAGCCTTGGTGACAGGCTATCTGTCTACAGGAGCTGGAGATAGTTCTGCTACATCTAGGACAACCGCCACGTGGAATCATATTGTGGATGACACAACCAACGGTTACTTAGTTGTCTATGTAATGCACTATAATAGCGCTTACACAATCTCCTCCGTTACTTGTAATGGTACGAATATGACTGCGATTAGTGCTCAAGTAAATTGGTCTGACGGAGGTAGTTATGGCTTGAGGGCATACGGTATTGCAAATCCTACGGTAGGAACAAATACAATTGTAGCTACACTTTCGTCAAGTACGTACATAACTGGTCAGTCGGTATTCTACTCTAATGTAGATGGTTCTAATGTATCTACGAGTACTACTTTCTCGAATGCTTCTATTCCTTGGTCTGACTCTGTAACTGTACCGGCGAGTGGTATGGTTTCTCATGCCTTCGGTTCGCTTGGCGCACCAGCGGACACTCCAACTGGCGGAACGATTCGATATAATTACGGTACGCATTATAACTGGCTTACTATACAAGATACGGACACATCAGATACCTTTGCTACAGTAAGTGGCAATGGCCGCGGCTGGGGGGCTATTAGTGTATCTCTTCCCCGTGCCTGATTCTGGGTATAGTCCTCCGCCACCTCCTACGTTAGACTTTCTTGCCGCTGGCGATACTGCAGATAATAACTCATTAAAGACTCTCACCTGGTCGCACACTACCACTGCTGGTGCATGGGTGTTTTTATGGTTGGCACATTTCGCCCAGACTGGTGGTCCGAATACTGTTACTTATGACGGGAATGATATTACTGGAAACTTATTAGCATCTACAGCTTATACCGATAGTACCTATCTTAAGTTATATGGTTTTCAGGATGTCACAGGTGGTACAAAAACTTTTGCGATAACTCAAGGTGGCGGTAACACAATGAGGTATGCCGTAGCTAATTCTGTATCTTATACGGGCATAGCATCGGTGGGTACGCCAGCAACTGCTACTGGTACGCTCACGGAAACGATTAATTGTGTCTCGAATCAATATATCTTGCAGTCTTTTGCACGATACTCAGGTACTGCTACAGGTACTATGAATGCTGCTTTCAGCGGCGGTGCGGCTGGAATAAACATTTTTGACAATGTAGTGCGCGCGACAGGAGGTCGAGGTGGTATATTGATTAACTTTGCCGATGCTAGTACTACATTTTCACTTTCCGATAGTCTCGTAGCGCATAGTATAGGGGTTGTACTAACGAGAACGTAGTTAAGGATTTTTATCCTTATGAAGTAACTGCTGTCTCTGGAACGATATATCTTGGTACAGATAGAGCCCTCAATATGTTTGGATTACATACCTGCTGGCCGCTGGTATACTTACATTTATATGGTGAATGAACGAATCAATAAATAAATCTCATATTATGATAGTGCATAAAGCTATAGTGGGGTAAGCTTGTATGTGTGGCGGACCAATATGATGCTGATATGTGCGAAATTATGAAGAGAACAAAGCTCATGGCTGCTACATTGGTGACAATTCTATGTTTTTTACTTGCTCCTGCCCAGACGGTATGCGCCATAAGAGATATAAAGGGTCTAGCGCTCGCTCCCTTACGAACAGAATTGTCAGTTTCGCCGAGTGAGACAATCAGTCGCAAACTCCAACTTACAAATTATTCAGATACGCAAATGACCGTGCGCTTGGACGCCGAAGAGTTTGGGGTGGTGAATCAGCAATACGATTATTCGTTTGACGCGCAGTCTGATGTGTCGAAGTGGGTGTCGTTTGATTCTCCTGAGGTAGATATTGATCCTGGTAAGACTCATGTGGTGTCGTATGTTGTAGACGTGCCGCAAAATGCCGAACCGGGCGGGCGATATATAAGTCTCTTTGCATCGAGCGATGTACAAACTGCACCGGGCGAAATCCACACCGAGCAACGAATCGCGTCGCTGCTATATTTGACCGTAAGGGGCGACGTAACGCGAATTGGCAGCCTGAAATCACTCAAAAGCCCGGTCGTGTTTGACGGTTATGAACCATGGAAGTTGGTTGTCGCGAATACCGGCACGGCGCATTTTCGTAGTAAATACACAGTCAGTGTGAGGAGCATATTTGATAATAGCGAGGTTGCCTCGCGGAGTGGTGATTCGCTCGTACTGCCGCACACCACGCGAGCTATCTCGGCGCAGATGCCAGTATTGAAATATGTAGGCGTGTATCGAGCCGTATATACCGTTGGGCTGGGCGATGCGCCTGCGGCTAAGAGGGAATTTATAATCTACTTTTTGCCCAAGCAATCGTATGTGCCGCTTGCTTCGCTAACTGTCATAGTCATTGCGGGAATATCGTATGTAGTCTGGAAACTGCGACAACGAACGAAAAAGACTGCCTAATCAATATCTGGCACGGCAGTGTATACGATCGATGTGGTGTAATTGCCCGCTGGTTTTGCAAGGTCGACCTTGACACCGTAAGTGATAGTAGTGATATCGCCATACATTGCTGGGCCAGTGAGCGAGCGGATGAGTGTGTCGGTGAGCGAAGAGCCAACGAAATTGTTGGAACCATCGGTGTTGTACCCCCATGTATTTATTGCCAAAGGGGCAGGAGAGACATTGCCGGAAGTTGGTAAAACATCGCCAAGGTTGTCCATGTCGGTACTTGGTTCGGAACGCAGATAGAGTTTGTGACCAACTACGTCGGTAGAAGTAACGGTGACAGTGCTCGTGCCAGTCACTTGTGAACCCGATGAGGTGGGTGTGACGGCAAGCGAAACGTCGCCGTCGGTGCTAATGGCGATGTAGGTGGCGGACCCATACGGCACGTTTTCGTTGTATTTGCCTTGGTTGTATGAAGACGCATGCACTAGAGGTACGAATACAAATACCGCAACAACGCTCACTCCGATAAAGGCTATGGTTTTCTTCATGCTTGTGGTATCATTGTATCATCTGATAAACCGTAGTAATACCAAATGAAATATAGCAAGGGTAAACATTCGCGTAGGCAGACCATCCGAGGGTTGGTTTTTGCGTTTGTACTTACGGTTACCCCCTTCTTGCAAGCGCCGTTTGCAAATGCCGGTACTATTACGAATCGTAAAATCACGCTTTCTACCTCTGTAGGGGATGCTTCTGGGGTTACGTATACATTAACGAGCGACGCCCTTCCGACTACTGGTACAGCTATCAAGTCTGTCGGTGTGCAGTTTTGTACGTCACTAGAGGGCGCTTGTTCTACGCCTGCTGGTTTTTCTGCTTCTGCATCGACACTCGCTGTACAGCCTAGTGGTGTCGGCGCCGGGTCTGGATGGACAGTCAATACTGCCTCGGCCGGCTCTCTTCGTATTGTTAATGCAGCCAACGCTACCAATCCATCTGGCTCAGTCAGTATACAGTGGGGTGGAGTGCACAACCCTACCGCAACCAATACGACGTTTTATGCCAAAATCACTACGTACTCTGATGCTGCGTGGACAACAGCAGTAGACTCATCGGACACTGCACTTAGTACCTCTGCTCAAATTCAAGTCGTGCTAGATGTCAACGAGGCTCTTACATTTTGTACCGGCACTAGTATCACAGGCCAAAACTGCGCTACTGTCGCAGGGTCTACTGTGGATCTCGGTACTGCATCGACTACTGCTACCGCAACAGGTACCTCGGTATTTGCGGCATCGACAAATGGCGAGCATGGGTATACTGTCACGGTAACCGGCCCGACACTAACTTCAGGAAGTAACACTATTACGGCTATGGCTGCGAACGCTGCATCTTCGGTTGGTACAAGTCAGTTCGGTATCAATCTTGTGAGCAATGCTACTCCGTCTGTAGGATCTAACGTCAGTGGCACAGGTACGGCCGCGGCTACTGCAAATTATAATACGGCTAACTCATTTCGATTTGCTTCAGGAGATGCGGTGGCTAGTGTAAGTGTTCCTACCAACGCCAACGCGTTTACAGTCAGCTATATTGCGAACATTGCGGGTGTAACTCCTCCGGGCATTTACACGACAAATCTGCATTATGACGCCACTGCGAATTACTAGCTGCGCATAGGTAGTGTCCGATAATAACATGCATTCTGTTTTGATATTTTGGAATATCTCATAATCTGATTAGAGAGTGTAAAATAGGTGAGAATGAAGAGAATATTTAATCGAGCAACGATTTTGATTATCGCTATGCTTGTTTCCGTGTCGTTGCTCCCAGCGGATTTGTATGCGCAATCGGCAGGAGCTGCACAAGGTGTCCAACTAAGTCCATCGATAATCGAGTTGAATGCTGAGCGCGGGGGTATTTACACCCTTACTGTAGAGGTGACAAATGTTACGGCTGGGGATTTAGACTACGCAGTTTCAGTAAATGATTTTACTTCTAAGGATGAAACAGGCTCGCCAAAGGTGTTACGTAATTCTCAACTGCCTAAGCAGATTTCAATTCGTACATGGACCACGCCATCCGTATCTTCTTTTCACCTTAATACACGCAAAAGTAGTACGGTTGAGTTTAAGGTAATCGTACCAGCAGATGCCGAACCGGGTGGCCACTACGGTGTACTGGATTTTTCCGGATCTAATACAAACATAAAGCAAACAGGTGTTGGGCTGACGGCAAGCGCAGGCACGCTGCTGCTTGTGAAGGTCGACGGCGCTATCAAGGAGAATGCTTCGATTGCTTCGTTTTACACTGTGAATAATGGCAAAGAGTCGAACTTTTTTGAAAATAGTCCGGTGAGTTTTATTACCCGGGTTCAAAATACCGGCAACATTCATATCAAGCCGTTTGGCGCCATTGAGCTAAAAAATATGTTTGGATCGATTGTGGCTACACTGCCGGTAAACAAAGTGCAGTCTAATGTTTTGCCTAAGAGTATTCGGCGTTTTGACAGTACCTATGGTGAGTATATGATCGGTTTTTATACTGCAACGGTAACACTCGGCTATGGATCGCAGGGGCAAGCGATTATTGCAAGTACGTCGTTTTGGGTCATACCATACAAATTGATAGCGACCATTCTACTCGTGATCGCGCTGGTTATCTTTATTCTCAGAAGGATACAGATAGCGTACAATAGGAGAGTAATCAAAAAATACAAAAACGCACAACAAAAAGATGATTCGAAAGAAAGCAAAAACTAAAACTACTCGGTATAAAGTCAAAAAGGTTGCGCATCCGATAGCTACCAAGTTAAAGCTTTTGCAACATGCCCATACCGGGCGTATTGTTCATCGTCACCATACGTCGTATCCAGTTCTATTAATACTTCTTGTTATTACGGGATTTTTTGTGTTCGTTGGGTATGATATTTCGGCGGCCGATACAAATGTGACCGTCGGTCTTACCGTGCCTGCGGAGCCACCTACCGAAGGTGCGGTAATCACATCGCCCAAAAATGGTACCGTTTCTAAAAAGGCAATAATCGATGTTAAAGGAACATGTTCTATTACGTCTGAAGTCGTTGTGTATAGTAATAACACGCTTGTTGGTTCGACATTATGCACGACAGAATCGACATTTCAGCTGAAAATTCAGCTATTTGGTGGCATTAATAAACTGACAGCATTGAACTATAATGGCATGAACCAAGCTGGGCCGATTACGCCTAGCGTGAAAGTGATATACGTGGCACCTCCAAATACAGGAGCCACAGAGGTACCGGTGTACCCAATCGTGGTTCCGGGCGTAACGCCAACGTCGCCTGAATCTTGTACGCAAAAAGCAACGTCTGATGCGTGTAACAAAACATATGTGGTGTCGTGCAACGACTACAGCTCAAACAAGGGCATTCCGGTATCAAAAGAAGTTCGCGCAGCAATCATTTGCCTGCAACGTCATGTGAGTACCGCAGGAGAAACGATAATCGGCATATTGGTGTGGGGCGGCAGCCCGCCATATGCCGTCACGATTAACTGGGGCGATGGTTCTGCGGACTTGGTAAAGAGTATAAGTAAGCCGGGGTATTTTACGGTCTCAAAAAAGTACACTGAAAAAGGCCAATACACCATTGAGGTGCAGTCTTTTGATAGTAATGGTAAGCAGGCATTTATGCAGGCGACAATTGATGTTTCCGGACCAGAAAAGCCAAAAGATTTTATTGGCTATGTAGGTAATAGCATGAATCTATCTTGGTTTGATTCGCCCGTTCCAACGTATTTTCTTGCTGTCGCAATCGTGATTGGATTTTGGGCTGGTGATTATTTTGAGCGGGCGATTCTTGCAACTCGCAAGGTACGCGGACGTCGTCGGCATGCGTAGCGAAATATACGTTTTGCTGCAAATATGAAGTAATACGAATAACGGAGTATACTAACACATAACGGGTGGCAGAAAGAGGAGCAATATGACTGAAAAATGGTCCGCGAATAACTATCATGAATTAAATGATATTGCGCTTGAATATGGAGAACGCACATGGGTGCGAGATGTCGAAGGTACGTGGTATCTCGATTGCTTGGCTGGTTATTCTGCCAATAACTTTGGTCATCGAAATCCCGCTCTTGTTGAAGCCGCTAAAAACCAGCTCAATAAGTTGACACTGACTGCGCGCGCATATAAGCAAGATCAGTTGGAGCCGTTTTGTCGGGAGCTTGGTGAACTAACTAGCAAAGAGGCGGTATTGCCAATGAATACCGGTGCCGAGGCAGTTGAGACTGCTATCAAACTTTCACGTAAGTGGGGGTATGAAGTAAAAGGAATTCCAAAAAACAAGGCGAATATCATCGTCATGCATGATAATTTTCATGGTCGCACAACTTCGATTGTTGGATTTTCTGACGATAACTCTGCAAGGGGCGGGTTTGGTCCATTTGCTCCCGGTTTTCGGCGTGTCGCGTATGGAGATTCTCGGGCTATTGAAAACGCTATAGATGAAAATACAGCTGCTATTTTGTTTGAACCTATTCAAGGAGAAGCGGGGGTTATTATCCCGCCAAATGGTTATTTACGAGAAATTCGTGACATATGTAATCGTGAAAACGTGTTGATGATGGCAGACGAAATTCAGTCTGGTTTTGGCCGTACAGGCGAGGATTTTGTATGCGAACATGAGGGCGTGGAACCGGATGTATATATATTGGGAAAGGCGCTCGGAGGAGGTATTGTACCTGTTTCGGCAGTATGCGCGAATCGCGATATCATGGATGTGATCAAGGCGGGTGAGCATGGCAGTACATTTGGCGGCAATCCTTTGGCTTGTGCTGTTGGTCGAGCAGCGATAGGGCTTCTTAATACTGGCCGATATCAAAAAAATGCTCGTGATCGTGGACGAGAAATGCAAGCAGGACTCGAAGAATTAATAGGTCATGGCGTGACCGAAGTACGCAGCAGGGGTTTGTGGTTTGGTGTCGACATTGACCCTGCGCTAATGACTGGTCGCAGGGCTTGCGAGCGATTATTGCAACGCAATGTTCTTGCCAAGGATACGCATGGATCCACGATTCGTTTTTCGCCACCACTCAATATCTTTCCGGAAGAGGTTGACTTTGCGGTACGGCAGCTGCGCGACACGTTGTACGCCGCAAGGAGGTAAATGATGGCAGGAGCAATTATTAACCGCACTGTTTTATTGTCCGACACCAAAAACTATAGGGGTGTTGTAGAGCTCAATGTCTATAGTGACAAGGATATTCAGCCCGATAATGAAGTGGCAAAGATCGAGCACGATTCTGTTGTGGAGGCACTCGGCATTATTGGCGCTCGGGTAGTACGGTGTGCGTCTGCGAAGAATTGGCAGGATAGTGTTTACACGGCCAATTGGGCTTTTTGTCGTCGCGACGTTGCCCTAATGGCAAGATTACCAAATGCTCGCAAAGGCGAAGTAAAACACGCCGAGCGTATATTACGAGGTTTGGGCAAGCAGATTATTCATCCACCACGTAGCATAGAGCGCTATAGCGGCCAGGGGGACACATTGGCATGTGGAAACGTTCTTTTCGTTGGTTCAGGGTATAGAACAGATTCAGGCATGGCTGATTATTTGCAACACCTTTGGCCAGATTATACTGTCGTGCCTGTTCAGACTATTCCGAAGCTCGATGAAAACGGCGGGGTAATGATCAACAAAGTATCTGGCTGGGAAGATAGTGAGTTTTACGACATTGACTTAGCTATGGCTATACTGAGACCACCTACAGAGAAAAACCACGGGCTTATAGCTGTATGTAACGAAGCATTTTCAAGCGAAAGTTTACAAAGAATTGAACTTGCCTGCGCCACTAATCGCATTAAAATGTTAGATGTTGATTACAATGAGGCTGTTAACGCATTCGCCTGCAACCTCATAAGCAATGGTGTTGATAAGGTAGTAATGAGCACGGGGGCGCCAACATTCGCACAAAAATTGCGAGAAAACAAATTCGAAGCTATCGAGCGGAATTTGAAAGAACTCAACAAAGCTGGCGGCGGCGGTCGCTGTATTGGATTGACACTAGATAACGACTAAGATTCTTTAGAGGATGCCAGCATAAATAGGCGAGCGAGGATAGACTTGAGCACTTCTTCTTTGCTTGCATCGCTATCTACTTCGATAACAAGACCACGCTTGCGGTACTCTTCTATGACTGGAATTGTTTTGTTATTAAATTCATCTATACGAGTTTTCAGTATATGCACGGCGTCTTCGGGGCGGTCGCCGCGGTCTCCTGCCTCTTGGGATACGGCTTGTCGTTCATAAACGGTAGCCTGCTTGAGGTGTAGGTACACGACGGCCTTTATGGGGTGACCTGATTCCTCGGCGGCTTTCATAATTTCTTGCTCTTCGCCGATCCACCTCCCGACAGAGCTTAAAATAAGCGGCTGACCGTTAAACTCTTCGCGACTAAAATAGGGCTCGAAAAGCGAAAGAAACACATCGGATGGCGGTAACCCGCCTGAGTCAAGAATTTCTCTTACTTCCGGACTAAGACTATCTTTGCTATCACGAAAAACCTTTCCTGAGCTTAATAGTGGTGCATCAAAGAGCTGAGCCAGTTCATGGCCATGGGTATCTTTGCCGGCAAAGGGAAGCCCAAAGATATTAATCGCGCCTGCGCCGAGCCATTTTTTTATTTTATCGAGATGATCGGTAGATATTGGTAGTTTTTCCATATGTATAGTATATAGAACCTTTTTCGACCACACAAACTACTGATTTTTTGGAGTAGACGGTTCGCTAGTTGTTTCTTGCACGGTTTCAAGTTGTCCTGTTTGTTGAAGTGTTGATTTGATTTCATTCGCTGATGATTTTAGCTCAGTGGCTGTGTCTCCAACGGTTTTTTTGACTTCGCTTGCGCTCGATGTGATATCTTTAACGACGCCATCTCCGATGTCGGTTAATTCGTTTTTGATTGATTTTATTTCGCCTACAAAATCAGTAAATTCATCAAAAAATCCCATATAACTTTACTATAGCATGTACGCAAAGTGTCATGGGTAGCGTACTTGAGTATAGTGCACAGCCATGATTGGCACTCTGGTTGCACGAGTGCTAAACATACGCTATAATTACAGCATGACAGAGCGTCAAATGCAGATACTTGCAGCGATCATAGAACAGTATGCCGAGGTGGCTTCACCGGTCGGCAGCGTGACGCTAGCTAAGCTTTTTGGTGTTTCCAGCGCGACTATTCGTTCCGAAATGGCAAAGCTAGAGGAATTCGGGTTTATCACACAGCCGCACACAAGTGCAGGTCGTATACCGACAGACAAAGGTTATCGATTTTACGTGAATACTATTAATGAAGCGCAGATTAATGAAGTGCCGCAGCTCGATCGCAGTGCGAGAGCGATTGAGGCGCGAGTGAATACGCACAGTGACCGTGCTGATCGCGCAATCCGCAGTGCCGTTGATAGTCTTGTTGAACTAACGCAAAATCTTGGACTTGCCACCATTGGTGACGAGCTTTATTTGAGTGGTATAGGCAATCTTTTTAGTCAGCCGGAATTTATGCAGGGCGACCATGTGCAGGCCGTCGCTCGCTTGCTCGACAATTTGGAACCATGGCTACGCGAGGCTGCGCCAAACGAGCCACTGAATGTATACATAGGAAGCGAAAACCCAATAGGAAAGACAAGCGGAGCTTCTCTAATTATCAGCCGTTTTCGTTCACCGTATAGCGACAATAGTTATATAGGTGTTTTAGGGCCAACGCGCCAAAGCTACGGCAAAGTAATGCGGCTGGTGCGGCATGCAGGCGCCATGCTAGAAGAAGTTTTGTAAGTTAGGAGATGGTAGATGGTAAAAGGTAAAAAACAGCAGCAGTCGGACGATAACTCGCAAGACGATGTGAATATCCACGAAGAATTAGCTCAGGAAGTTGCTGAACTTACGATGGATCTGCAACGAACTCGAGCAGATTTTGAAAATTACCGCAAACGAGTGGAGCAAGAAAAACAAATGGCTCGTATGTCTGGCGAAGCCTCGGCTGTATTGCGACTGCTCCCGGTTATCGACAACATCGAACGCGCTATCGTACATATTCCAGCTGAACTTACTGATAACAAATGGGCTCAGGGTGTTGCGGGACTCGCAAAAAATCTTGATAAGTCGCTCGAAAGCATGAACTTAAAACGTATCGAGGCAAAGCCTGGTACTCCATTTGATCCGGAGCTTCACGAAGCTATCCAGTTTGATGAAGAAGCCGAAGGTGAGCAAGAAATCATAGCCGAAGAGCTTCAGGCAGGCTATTTACTCAATGGCCAACCGATTCGTCATGCAATGGTAAAAGTCACCCGCAGGTGACTTTTATAAATCAAAGCGCCTACAGTGTAAGCTTTTTGCCGGCTCTATGATTCTGTTTCTTGTTTTTTGCGAAACTTTACGGTTACCGATGCTATAACCACAACGACGATTGCTATCGCCAAAGGAACTATGATAGTAAAGCTTGCGCTATCGATTGATTGCATAAATAACCCTGTATTCGGTGCTCCGACAGTTTGGCCGTTACATAGACCAAAATCGCCGGCGCCGTATGCGCTGTTGTCGCTTCCGATACAGTTATATGATGTTGCCATATTTTTTTGACTCTCCTATTGCCATACTATCATAAACAATATACTATGGAAGAGTTAAAACAATAAGTGAGGGAGTGTAGGGAGCCATGTTTGGAATAGGGACACCTGAATTAATCATTATCCTGCTGATCGTCCTGTTGTTGGTCGGTGGAAAAAAACTGCCAGAACTAGCACGTAGCGTAGGCCAGTCAATGCAAGAACTGCGCAAGGGCATGAGTGATGGGTCAAAGAAAACAACAACACGATCTAGCGAAGAAGCAGAAGAAGCCTAGTACGCCTAACAAAAACCTGACGTTTTTGGAGCATATTTACGAGCTTCGAACACGTTTGTTTTGGGTGGTATTTGCGCTTGTTGTCGCATCGGCAATAGGCTTCCAGTTTAAGGATCAATTGATTAGTTTGGTCATGGCACCGCTCCATGGCCAAAAGCTAATTTATTTGACTCCTGGTGGTGGGTTTAGCTTTATTTTCACCATTAGCATTTATTTCGGTGCTCTTTTGTGTATTCCGATCGCTGTTTATCATATGTATCGCTTTATGGAGCCGTTATTGGGTGGTACTTCGCGAAAAGTCGTTGCGGCATTTATAATTATTTCTGCTTTTCTGGCGACAGCAGGCGCTTCGTTTGGCTATTTTGTAACCGTTCCTGCGGCCATAGATTTTTTGGCAACATTTGCCGGCAATGCCGTGGTGCCAAGCCTTACGGCGGAGTCGTATCTTAGTTTTGTGGTTACATACATATTCGGCCTTGCAGCATTATTCCAAATTCCGCTGCTTCTCTTTATTTTCGATTATGTACGACCATTGCCGCCAAAGGCACTACTGTCGGCTCAGAGATACGTTATTATAGCCGCTACAGTTTTGGCGGCGATCATCACGCCTACCCCAGATGCTTTGAATATGGCCATTGTTGCCATACCTATTATTGCCGTGTATGAAGTAGGCGCAATCGCTGTGTATATTCGACACCGCGTAGGAGGAAAACGCTATGTTGTTGGGCGGAATACTTTGGATGGCGACGAACCACTAACCGCCATTATTGAAGAGCTCGAACGATCACATTCCGAAAAAGAGCAGGTGAGGCAGCCGGACTTTGAGGAAGACATGGAATTTGCTTTTGACGATGAACTTGATGTATTTGCCGACGAAGCGTACGAACCAGTTGCACCCGCCGCTGAATTAAACGAAACGAAGCCAGTGGTGGCTACTGCAAACGTTGCGCCAGTGCAAATAGTATCTTCGCCTGTTCGTCGCAGCGCGATGGATGGCATGGTGCGTGGCCGAGCTCAACCTGTCGCAATTCGGCCCCCTGCAAGAAACGTACAACCTGCGCGCATGCCGCAGCGACCAACCATACAGTCTCGACCTATGCGTTCTGTGGACGGTTTTTCGATGATGAGTCGGGCGTAAATTATTGACAGTCAAACATGAGCGTGATTGAATAAGCTTATACATTAAACAAAAATAAAAGTATCAACGAATAAAGGAAAGCAATGCAACCGATAAAGACGCAAGTGAGTGATTTGCTAAACAAGCAAATGGACCGACAGGATTTTTTGAAACATGTCGGAATTGGCTTAATTGCGATTACTGGGCTAAGCAGCGCACTTCGTTTTCTGTCTATTCAACAGCACAAAGTTGAAGGTGGGTACGGTAGCGCCGCATACGGTGGCAGCGAAGACGGCAACTCGAGTCGTTTGTAATACGGTTTCGTACAATAAGCACAGCTGCCAAAGCGAATATTGGCAGCTGTTTGATTCGTGCACGTAAAAGCTCTACACTGAAATGCAATGTTTGGAGACAATGTTTAAAATGACGATACAAAAAATAGCGGTTGCACTTATCTTTTCTGTTGCGTCGACGCTTGCGTCGGTGCCATCAGTCGCCACCGCTGCAGGTGTGGGATACGGACTCTCGGTTTCGCCGCCGCGACAAACACTTGATTTGGCTGCAGGGTCGACGAAAACGGCGTTTTTTACCGTTAAAAACGCTACCGACAAGTCAATGGTAGTAGATTTGAGCGTAAAAGAATTTTCGGTGAGTGATAAAACGTACGACTACGTTTTTAGCAAACCCGAACACGAATGGGTAAAGACGCGGCTCGAGCAACTAACATTGCAACCAAATCATGCCGCGAAAATCATCTATGACGTAACAGTCCCTGAAAGAGCAAAACCGGGCGGGTACTATTTTGCACTTTTTGCGAGCACAAAAGTCAATGGCGCCGCCTTGCCCGGTACGGAACAAGTAGCAACGTTGCTCTATGTTACTGTCGACGGCAAGCTTGTGCGCACGAGTGTATTGCAAAATGATTCCGTGCCGTGGTTTGTTATGGGAGACGAAATTCCGTATAAATTTAGCGTGAAAGACACGGGCAACGTGTATTTCACGGCGTATTTTTACGGAAAGGTGAACGGACTTTTTGTCGACCAGCCTGCCTCTGGCACGAGCCATATAGTAATGCCCGGCGCAACGCGAACGATATCTGGTTCGGTACCCACGCCCTTTTTGCCGGGAGTCTATACGATGACCTATGGATACAAAGTAGACTTCGCAAACATTGAAATCGTTAAAACGACCTTGGTAATATTTATTCCTCCGTGGTCAATTGCCGCGTCTGTGTTCGTGCTGCTTCTTGCCTTGTGGTTGAGGCAAAGGCGATATATAAAGAAAGAGCAATCTTAGAATTAAAGATTTTTTGCGGCGACCGTGTATACAACTCCCATCGTGTAGCTGCCGGCGCCTTTTGTGATGTCGGTCAAAACACCATATGTTACATTTGTGGCATCGCCACTTGTGTAGGGGCCATTGGCATCTTTGATAAGCGCAGGAGTGGTGAGCATTCCCACGTAGTTCGATGAACCGTCGGTATTGTAGCCCCAAGTATTTACTGTTAACGCGCTCGGACTGCCATTGTTGCTCGTTGGTATTACGTAGGTTCCGTTTGTCATGTCTGTACTGTTTGGACAATACACGTATAGTCGATACCCAACAACGTCGTTGGTAGTGACTGTTACTGTATGCGATGCCGAACCGGAATATTGGGATCCTCCGGGCGTGAGGTTCATCGACACGTTACCTCCAAGGGAAATCGTTAAACTCGTTAATGAGCCAAAAGGAGCATTTGCGTCGAATACACCTTGGCCAAATGGTGAAGCGTGTACGGGGAATTGCATCATGATACTGCCGGCTGTCATGAGCCCTGCCAAAAAGATGTGAGTTTTAGTTACCGTAAAGCGCATCATTACTAGTAACTATACTATATCTGTACTATACTTATGCTTGTGAAGCGCGTCCACAAGGCGCTCAAACTGCGCCACCACAAACACACAGGAAAATTTCTCCATCACCGCCACACGTCTTATCGGGTATTGTTTTTTTTGATGCTTATGCCCATTGGTATGTTGGCGCTGGTTGGGCAATTGGTGAGAGCAAGCGACTATGAAGTCACGGCATCTGTGCCTGCCACAATTCCAAGAATCGCCCCAGTCATTACTTCTCCGGCGAGCGGGCTAACAACGACAAACAGTCAGATCACCGTGCGAGGTACGTGCCCATTGGGGCACGTCGCAGGAATCGTAGCAATATACGAAGGAAAGAAATTATTAGGCGCACAGCCATGTACTGCAGACGGCACGTTCTCGGTACCAATTACATTGTCTTACGGTCATCATGTGCTTGTCGCTACCGTAATGGCAATTACAAAAGAAGTTGGTTTGAGTAGTAGCCCTCTGATTGTTACGCGCGAACATCCTTTTTCACTTACTATCAATACCCCACTTGAGCCAACGCCAATAATAATAAAAACTGACGATCCGTTTATCATTATCGGATCAGATGGTAACGCAACGTGGAAGGGAAGTTTCAAAGGGGGTACTCGTCCTTATGAAGTCACGGTGGACTGGGGAGACGGCAGTACGAGTAAATATATTGGGGCGGATACGTCTGAGCAGGTGTTTAGCCATCACTATGCAAAGCAACAGGCATATACTGTCATTATTAAAGCCAGCGACGCTAAGCACAACTCAGTCACCCTATATAGCGTTGCGTTAACACAAGGTTTGCAGCAGGTAGCAGTGGTAGAGGGCGGCATGTGGACAATTTCGCCATCGCTAGAAACTGTGCAGCGGTATCTTATCTATACGTATGTCATTACCTTATCGAGCCTGATGTTTATGTGGTATTTGCAGCATGGTCGATTGCTGGTGTGGTCGGTGGTCCGCAACAAAAGACACGTCCGGCATCGTCGACCTCGGTCACACTAATGCATTGTGCTTGTGTTATGACACCGCTTACGTTATACTGGCACCAAAGTTATATGTACATTCATGCTGAAAGAGAAAACCGGGCGTATCTCGATGAGAATTAACCTGCATAGCATCAAAAAAATACACGTCGCAGTAGCTGCGTTGTTTGTTTTTAGTGTCGTAGTTTCTCCACTTGTTGCGCGCAATGTCTTTGCAGCAGCCACGCAATCATTCGTACGGTTTGATCGTATGAAAATAAGCACGGCTACCACTGGTACTGTGTGCTTTATGTCGGCAACCACGGCAACTGAAGCAACCGTAAAAGTAACGTTCCCTACAGGATATACGCTGAGCGGTACTTTAGGAGATTGGACTGTCGATACGACCAACCTCGCGTGGCCAGCTGGCGGTACGGCATGGCCGAGTATCAATACCGCCACAAATGTTACTGGCCAAGTGGTTACATTCCCGAGTGGCGATTTGACTGTCGGCACCCTCTACTGCTTTAACTGGACAAACTCCGCTGCGGTACAAACCAAGTCGAGTGCTACAAGCTCGAACACTGGCCAGATCGACACATACGATAGCGGCCCAGCTCTTATTGACACGGCGCCTTATTCTACGGCAACGATTACCGACGATCAGATTGTCGTTACCGCGACCATCCCGACTACGTTTTCGTTTGCTTTGAGCGGAAACACCGATGCCCTCGGTACCATTACGACTGCCGCTGTTGCATCGAGCCCAACTCCTCGCACGGTGACAATTGACACGAATGCATTTAACGGCTGGATGGTATGGGCAAAAGATTCGAACGCCGGCCTAAAATCAGTGAACGCCGGCAACTATCTTATTGGGTCTACAACCCCAGGTTCGAATAGTACGCTGTCGGCTGGCACTGAGGGCTACAACACAGGTGTCACTCAATCACAGGTTGGCGGTGCCGGTACAATTAGTGTGGCAGCTGCCTTTGTGGGCGGTCTTGCTGGTAAGGGTGGTGGGCTCGACACATCACTACGTACATTGGCATCATCAGACGGTACTGCCGATACTGCAGTTTTGACTCTTACGAACAACGCAGCTATCAAGGGAACTACTCCAGCAGCTTCAGACTACACCGATACGATTACCGTTATCGGTGCAGGATTGTTCTAAAAGTTTACGGTTTCTAGCTTGTGTACATTGGCTAGATGTATAATGAGATTAATGATTTTAAAGAGGGGTAGCAGATTGTATTTTCTGATTGGCTTGTTGCCAGTCATGATTGGTGTGCTCGCCATGGCTCCACTCAGTGTATATGCCGCCAAAACACCTTCCGATTTTTCACTGTTGGTGACGCCGTCTCCGATTGTGGCAACTTTGAAGCCCGGCGAATCGAGAGATCTAGAGCTCAAAATACGCAATGGCTCTACAGGCACCGAGGCATTAAAGATAGTGCCTCGAAGGTTCACTATAAATGACAAAACTGGGCAGGTATTAATAGACGACAAAACTGCTCCAGATATTGCACAGTGGATACGTTTTAGCAAACCGACATTCACTGTAGAGTCAGGGGAGTGGATGACCGAAAAAATCCATATTGCGTTACCCAAAAACACAGGATTCAGCTACTCATTCGTGTTGCTTATTCAAAGAGCGCAGGATACAACTGTCATAGAATCGGGCCGATTAATTAAAGGTTCGGTCGCGGTGTTTACTCTTATAAATGTAGATCGTCCTGGCGCTGTGCGTAGCCTGACGGTAGAGAAATTCGTGGCGTCGCAATCAATGTACGAATATTTGCCTGCCTCGCTAACAATGCAGTTTAGGAATAACGGTAACACGATCATTCAACCGTTTGGCAATATTTTTATTCAACGAGGCAGCAATGATGCGTCGCCGATTGCAACCCTCCCAGTCAATAACCAAGCCGGATATATTTTGCCAGGGAGTAATCGAGTGCTAACGGCCCAATGGTCAGGCGGTTTTCCTTTATTTAAAGCAACAACCGCTTCCGATGGTAGTCAAAAAACGAGCGAAGAGTGGGACTGGTCAAAATTGTCTCAATTTCGTATAGGTGCTTACACGGCAAAGCTAGTGGCAGTATACAACGATGGGTTGCGCGACGTTGCTATTCAAAAAGAAACCTCATTTTGGGTGTTGCCATGGAAAATATTGTTAGGAGCGGTGGCCGTAATAGCAATTCTTTTATTGGGAGTGTGGAGTATTATCCGCAGGATATTCAAACTATTTAGGCGACCCAAACGCAGCGAGCAAAAACCAGAAGAGTAACATTGTGATACCGCTAATGCTCTGCTATACTAGTAAGCACTAGGGGATTAATGGTGTGAAAGAAACAAAAGAACTGACAAGTGAGCTGTTTGCAAAGGAAATGACCCGCAAGGAATTCGTGCAGCTTGCAGGTATGGCAATCATCGCTTTGTTTGGCGTTAATAATTTTCTTTCGTTTCTTCTTAAGAGCGGTGGCAAGGCTATGCATTCCAATGCACAAGCCGGTCGTGGCTTTGGTTCGAGCAAATTCGGGGTATAAAACCGTAATTACACATTGCTCTCACGCTTTCGCGAGGGTATACTAAACACAGACCTTCGAATAGGGGGTCAATTCACGTATCAATAACTGAACAAAGGGGTTAATGAAACAGCGTACACCACTGTTTTACATTAAGCGTACCCGTACAGCTTCTCTGTGCACCCCTGTTCAAACGATCTGGCCGATTGCAATCGGTCTTGCTCAGTTTGGCTACGGGTTAGGAGCTAGGAGTTGGGAGTTAGGAGTTAGTGGGGTCATCTCTTGGCTCGTTGCTATTATTTACCAAATCCCAATCACTATTTCCCATCTCCCAATTGACCTCCAAAGGAGGGCACCGTAATGCCTACTCCGCAACGCCTCCCCATAGTCAACTCCGACGACGGTGTTTGGGGTGATATTCTTCGCCAATACCTTGCGAAGGAGCACTTCAACGACGATACCGACAATGCCATCAACGGCGGTCACCAAAAAATCACCATCCAGCCGGGCACCGCAGCGGCAGGTACCGCTCCGCTCAAGTTCACCAGCGGTACCCTGCTCACCACTCCCGAAGCCGGAGCCATGGAGTTTGCCGGCGATAACTACTACCTTACGGACACGTCTGGCCCGACTCGCCGCAAGATTGCCGCCTACGACGACACCTCTGGTGCCACCGGCGATATCTACTACCGCAATTCGTCTGGCTACTTCACACGACTCGGCATTGGTTCTACTGGCAACGTTCTTACTGTTGCCGGAGGTATCCCATCGTGGTCTTCTTCTATTAGCAACACGAGTACCATCACTCTCAAAGACACAAACTTCACCCTGCAAGATGACGGCGATACCACAAAGCAGCTCAAGTTTGAACTCACTGGCATCGCTACTGGCACTACTCGAACGTGGTCATTCCCCAACGCCGACTCGGCCTTTGTTGGTACCAATACGGCGCAGACGCTGACAAATAAGACGATCCAGGCCCCGACAATCACCGATTCCAACGGTGCGACGGTTCTTAACACGAGCGGGTCAGCTAGCGCAGTCAATTACATCACTCTGTCGAACTCAGCTACCACTTCTTCTGTCGGTATTTCGGCGACAGGTTCTGATACGAATTTGTCGCTGTCAGTTTATACAAAAGGAACTGGCGCAGTTATTCTACGTTCCGCACAGAATGGGATAGCTTTCCAAGCCGCCTCGCCTAGTGCATCGTCGGTGAACTACATTCAAGCACTGGGTGCTGTCTCTGGTTCTTCCCCAACGTTTCAGGCAGTAGGGTCTGATACAAATATTAACCTCGTCATGTCCACTAAGGGCACAGGGGTTGTTTTATTGTACACAGGCAGCAATATCGCCTTTAGGGCATGGGCACCAACTTCGTCCGTAAACTATATTCAGGCGAACGGTTCCACTACTGGTGTGGTGCCGTCGTTGACTGCTGGTGGCACAGATACGAATGTTGGTATTAATCTTATTCCAAAGGGAACAGGTACAGTTCAGGCCAATGGTGTTGATGTTGTCACGACGACTGACACACAAACCCTCACGAACAAAACCCTCACCAGCCCGAAGGTTAATACGGTTTACGATACCAACGGTAATACGGTGTTGAATTTTACTGCCAACGCGAGCGCAGTCAACTACGTTAATATTGCCAATAGGGCGACGACCGCAGGTCCAATAATTAAATCTGCAGGGTCAGATACAAATATCGACTTGATTCTATCGTCAAAGGGCACAAGCTTTATCTACCTGACCCCTGGTGGCAGTAACGCTCTATTGCTTAATACTGCAGCTAGTGCGGTGAACTACGTTCAAATTGTCGGCCAGTCTACGGGTAATGGTCCGCAGATTTTGGCTATGGGCGCAGATACCAATATTCACCTAACCCTTTCCGCCAAAGGAACTGGTGTAGTCAAGGCCAATGGTATCGAAGTTGCCACCATCACAGGTACGCAAACACTGACAAATAAAACCCTTACCACGCCAATAATTGATCAAATAAAAGACACAACTACGTCGAATGTTGTGGCTGAATTTACTAGTGAAGCAAGCGCGGTAAACTATTTGCGATTGCGAAGCAGGGCAATTGGTGTTGCACCAAGCATTGTTGCTGTCGGAGCAGAATCAAATATCGGTATCACTTTCACGCCTCAGGGCAACGGCGCTGTTTCGATCTATGCAGCCACAGGGCAAACTCCTACGCTTCAAGCTACGGGCGTCGATACGAATCATGACTTGAAACTCCTCGCCAAGGGTTCGGGTACGGTGCGCATGGGAAGTAGCGTAACAGTACCAAACGGCAATTTAACGACGTTGTATAACACTGCCGATGAAACAACAAATTATGAGAAGGTAAGTATACGCTACAATTCCAATGTCGCCGAAATCGGTGGCTATGTGGCTGGTACGGGTGTACATCGTGATCTTCGTATTGGTATTAATAACTCTACGTACAATCCAACAAATCTTTATAGTTATGCGCAATTTTCAGTAAGCAGTACGCGTATAGCTCTGCGTTGGGAAACTTCGGCTAGCGGTCTCAAGATGGTTAGCGTAGGCGGAGGTACCGACTCTCTTGCCTCCGCAAGCACCATTCAAAATGTCTTGGCCATTGAGCCTACTGTTAATCAGTCTGGCACGGCTGGATATACAGGGCTCCTCATAAACCCTACCGAAACAGCCACAGGTTCCGGAACCAAACTCCTCATCGACGCACAGGTCGGTGGCGTATCGAAGTTCTCGGTAGACAATACTGGTGTGGTCACTATGGCAGCTGTCGGCACAGGCGCTGGGTCGGTGGTGACTGTCGACGGCACGCAGACTCTCACCAACAAAACGCTCACCAGCCCTAAAATAGGTACGTTGTACGATAACAATGGTGCTATATGGCTTAGTGTTACGCCGACTGCTTCAGCTGTAAATTACGTAAGTGTTATCAACGCAGCAACAGGAGGACAGCCATATGTGACGGCTGTTGGTGCTGATACAAATATTAGTCTTTCACTACGCCCAAAGGGTACAGGAAGCACTATTATACGAAGTGGCATCGATAGTGCCTCTGTCGCTATTTTTACAGGCGTGACATCAGGAGTAAATAGAATCGACTTCACTGGTGCGGCAACTGGTAATGGTGTTTCAATAGCCGCTAACGGTTCAGATACCAATGTTGACTTACTGCTCACTGGTAAGGGAACTGGTGCAGTCAAAGCAAACGGAGTTGAGGTAGCGACAATCAGCGGAACGCAAACTCTCACGAACAAGACGATATCTGGCGCATCGAACACTCTATCGAACATCGCCCAATCATCAGTCACGAGCCTGACGACAGACCTCGCCAACAGAGCCCAGATTACCGCCTATAACTCTGCAAATGAATTGAAAACAGTGACACTCAACACCAACCCCGAGAGCGCTTGGTATACGTTTGAGCCGAATTATACTTCGGATCTCACATACAACTTGTTCCGCGGCGGTGCGGTAGACGTACAAAAGAACGGCTCTCCATTCAATACCTATGGTGCTGGCACTGGATTTTATAACGTATCTGGTGTTGGTTTGGCAGCAGATGACTGGTTTAAAGCAGATACATCGTTTTGTTTAGATAATCCGACTATTGCAACCGACACGTACGTTATTACCGTTGATATAGCTCCGTCTATCTTGCAGCGATATGGCTGCTACATGGGCATTGTGTTCCCTCACGGCTGGGGCACAAAGGATGTGCAAATAGAAGTATACAAGAGTGGCTGGTCAACACTTTATACTGTAACCGACAACTCTGACCCGGTGCATCGTGTCTACTTTGGCGGTGACAGTACAACCTACACAAAGATACGCTACACCCTGGGGCGCCCATGGGGGGCACAGGTACGTATTAGTTCGCTATTTTCATATGCTTACAACAGTACTGGTCGAGGCGAAGGCTATCTTACTCGTGGTGGTGGTGCTATTTACGGCAGCAACTCAACACCTATCGCATTTACTGCTACCGGTAGTGATACGAATATTAGCATCAATATCGTGCCAAAGGGAACGGGAACACTCAACCAGAACGGTGTTGCTGTCGCGACAATCAGCGGAACGCAAACGCTCACGAATAAGACTCTCACAAGCCCGAAGATTGGTGAGATTTACGGAAGTAATAATGGAACTACCGTTGCCCAATTTAAAGATGACACGACTGTAGCGAATTACATAACGATAAAAAGCTATGCAACAGGTGGAACCCCAGCTATCCAGCTTGGCGCTAGCGCTGATACAAACGTCGGTCTAACTATAGTTCCAAAAGGGTCCGGAAAAGTTTCAATTTATTCCACGACGGGTCAAACACCGACACTTCAAGGTACAGGTGCTGACGCCAATCACAATTTGAACCTAACTTCCAAAGGCACTGGCACTGTCCAGGCTAATGGCAACCCTGTCATCGCATCCGTTACTGCCATTCCTGCTGTTACCGGTACACCGTCAAGCAGCACTTTTCTTCGTGGAGATGGTACTTGGTCCACGCCAACTGGCGGCAGTGGTGGCATGCTCGCTCCTTGTCAGGGTATGACAGTTGGTTCTGAGACATTTACTATTTCATCTGGCAGCGTCACACAAGTCTCTGGCACAACAATCAACGGCTACACGCCAGCCATTGGCGACCGTATTCTTATTATTAATGCTCCTGCCACGACCGGCGTCGGTTCGTCCTACGCTACGACATTCCAGCCAACCAACGGTATTTATGTGGTCACTGGAAATACCACAAACCTGACCGTCACTCGTGCGAGCGACATGTCTGGATCGAACAAGCCAAATGGCATGAGTGTCCATGTGCAAAACGCCACGTGGCCAGGAGCGTGGACACTCTTCTTCGTTGAATATCCGAATGACGCCTCTGCATTCACCTGGGGAACGACTGGTATTTCATTCAAATATTCCGGTGGCATAGGTGGTCAGATGCAGCAAGTTTGGCTAGCAAATAACGGCCTTGGCTTTAACGTATGGAACGGTACGGGCTGGACAAAATTCAGCGCTGCAACGAACGCTGGTACGCAAACGCTGACGCTACCGGCAACGGCCACATCTGACACGCTTGTCGGTCAGGCATCGACAGACACATTGACGAATAAGACTTTGACATCTCCCAAGATTAATCAGGTTAATGATACGAATGGCAATACTTCGATTAATTTGACTGCTACTTCGAGTGCAGTAAATTACGTTAATATCACGAATACCGCTACTGGCAGCGGGCCGTCTGTCGCAGTAGCGGGTAGTGATACCAATATCGACTTGAACCTCGATACAAAGGGTAGTGGCTCTGTGTATGCCAATGGCGATATTGTCATGACATCCCAGTCGCTGTACCCGCTTTTCATGGATTCTGGCCGGTTTGAACCGTTTCCGCAAATCTTGTGTCACAACAATTGGGCATTAAATTCAGGCGATATGCCTATGACGCTCTTTACTCCGACTGCAAACATGACCGTCAGCAATATTCTTTCTATGACAGCTGGAGGCACCTCTTCGCAGTCAGGAGCGACTGCCTGTAAAGTCGCTATTTTCCGGGTGGATGATCTTGGTGTGTGGCCGGCCGATATGACATGTATTGCTCGCTCAGCAAATAAGGCAGATAGGTGGAATGGTGCTCTGCTCGATACCGCTCCGATTGTCGACGACGGTGCAGCGTCGCCGAATTCTATATCATCGGTAAACCTTACTGCCGGTCAGATGTACGCAGTTGGATTTATGTCGGTTGGTCATACGGGGAGCATACAACTCGCTGCTATGGGGGTTTATCGCCCGTGGACTCTTGAGCCGCACATTGGTTACTTTGGTGATGGTAGCTATTCGGATATTCCGGTAAATCTCACGGGTGGCTGGATAGAAGAGTGGACTTATGTGTGGTTTGGTCTGACGTAAAATAATCGTTTTTCATTATTCTCAATTTCACTCAATAATAATTAGCACTCTTGACATCCGAGTGCTAATTTTTTACACTCAAAGTATTGGCAATCTACATGGTAGAGTGCTAGAATAGAATAAGAATAACAGTACAAAATATCTTAAGGGAAAGGGTATATATTATGGGAAAAATTATCGGAATCGACCTCGGTACTACTAACTCTGCTATGGCATACATGGTTGCTGGCAAGCCAGAAGTTATCGCAAATGCCGAGGGCAACCGTACAACTCCAAGTGTTGTAGCTATCAACAAAAAGGGCGATCGTTTGGTCGGTCAGGTGGCTCAGCGTCAGCGCGTGACCAACGCCGAAAACACTATCTATGGTGTGAAGCGACTCATCGGTCGTAAGTTTAGCGACAAAGAAGTCCAAAAAGATCATGACATCATGCCATATGCAATCGTCAAAAAGGGCGATGGCGTAGCGGTCAAGATGGGCGACAAGGACTACACACCAGAAGAAGTCAGTGCGATGATCTTGAGCAAGCTCAAGGCAGACGCCGAAGCATTTCTAGGCGAAAAAGTCACCGAAGCGGTTATTACCGTTCCTGCGTACTTCGATGACTCACAGCGTCAAGCAACCAAAGACGCTGGTAAGATTGCTGGCCTAGAGGTCAAGCGTATCATCAATGAGCCAACTGCTGCCGCACTTGCGTATGGTCTGGAAAGCAAAAAAGACGAAAAAATTGCTGTATTTGACCTTGGTGGTGGTACGTTCGACGTATCGATCCTCGAGCTAGGTGATGGCGTGTTTGAAGTTCGCTCTACCAACGGCGATACACACCTAGGTGGTGAAGATTTCGACAACCGTATCGTCAACCATTTTATCGATGTATTCAAAAACGAAGAAGGTGTAGACCTAAAGAACGACAAGGCTGCAATGCAGCGTCTCAAAGACGAAGCCGAAAAAGCCAAAAAAGAGCTTTCGAGCACTAGTGAATATGAAGTGAACCTGCCATTCATCACAGCTGATGCCGATGGTCCAAAGCACTTCGAGTACAAACTGACTCGTGCCAAATTAGAAGAGCTAGTCAAGGACTTGATTGACCGTTTGGCTGATCCTGTCGAAAAGGCATTGAAGGATGCTGATTTGAAGGCTGGCGACATCAACGAAGTCGTCCTCGTGGGTGGTATGACTCGTATGCCTGCAGTGGTAGAGAAGGTCAAAGCTATCTTCGGCAAAGACCCGCTCAAGGGTGTGAACCCAGACGAAGTTGTGGCTGTAGGTGCAGCGATTCAGGGTGGCGTGTTGCAGGGTGATGTAAAGGACGTGTTGCTACTCGACGTGACTCCGCTCAGCCTCGGCATCGAGACTATGGGCGGTGTATCGACCAAGCTTATCGAACGCAATACAACTATCCCTACCAGCAAGTCCGAGACGTTTAGTACCGCTGCTGACAACCAGCCGCAAGTGGAAATCCATGTGCTGCAAGGTGAGCGCGAAATGGCAAGTGACAACAAATCTCTCGGCCGATTTGTGCTCGACGGTATTGCCCCAGCGCCACGTGGCGTGCCACAGATTGAAGTGACATTTAACCTCGATGCTAACGGTATCTTGAACGTGACTGCCAAAGACAAGGGTACTGGCAAAGAGCAGTCGATTACCATCCAAGACAGTGGCAACATGAGTAAAGAAGACATCGAAAAGGCGCAAAAAGAAGCCGAAATGCACGCTGATGAAGACAAGAAAAAGCGTGAAGCAGTCGATGCCCGCAACCAGCTCGAAAACGCAATTTATCAGGCGGAGAAGATGCCCGACGAATTCAAAGACAAGATTTCTGAAGACGATGTAAAGACAATCAAAGAAGCTGCCGAAGAAGCAAAGAAGGTCAAAGAAAACGCCGATGCGTCTAAAGACGAACTCGAAGCAGCAGTAAAGGCACTCAACGACAAGATTATGCCGATTGGTGCCAAGATGTATGAGCAAGCCGCTGCCGAAGAAAAGCCAGCCGAGGGCGAAGAAGGCGACAAAAAAGACGAGCCGGTCGAAGGTGAAGTCGTCGACGAAGAGAAAAAAGACGAAAAGAAAGACGAAAAGTAATTTAACATTCGCAAAAGGAGGAGCTTCGGCTCCTCTTTTTGTTATTATTGAATCATGGAAATCGACAGAATATATCCCGACGACGAAGACTTTAAGCAAGTGCTGAAATTACGTTACGAATTGCTCGATGAGCCGGTTGGCGCGCCGGAAATTACCGAGCCAAGCGACAATGATCGAAACCCTGACAATGTACACATGGTGCTTTATGGTGAGGAGAGGCGCATAGTGACGGCAGTACGTCTCGATAAATCTGGCGATGCCGAATACGTGGTGCGCCGAATGGTCGTAGCAACTGAGCAACAGCGTCGCGGACTGGGCGGGTATGCCATGGGTATACTCGAAGGTATTGTAGGAGTTATGGGCGGTCAGCGAGTACGGCTGAATTCAACACCAGAGGCCATACCGTTTTATCATGCACTTGGTTACGAAGATACTGGCGAAGGTGTCGAGTGGGCGGGTGCGTATCACCCAGAGATGATAAAAGATATTATTTCTTGACATCGAGCTCTAGAAAGATTGCTGCCCAGACCATACCTGGGTCTCCATTGTAGAGCGGCGCTGTAAACCAGCCACCGTCTGGACCTACCATTTCGGGGTACGTGCCGTGACGTTCTATCAGTTCCGAAAACTTGGCATATTCGCGTTCATACTCTGGTCGTTTATTATCTTTGAGTAGGTGTAAGTACCATGACCCAAACCATGTCCAGATGGTTGTACCGGTGTAGTTTGGCATTAAAGTCTTGCCCATGAAAGGTCGATAATAAAACTTATCAGGCTGCTGACAGTACTGTAGTGGATACGGCTCGTTGAGTTTTGCTTTGTTGATGTAGTCTAGTGTTTTGCCAAGCTTTTCTTTGTCGTCTATGACGCCTAGGTAAAACGGAATTAGGCCGCATTCTGAGCTCCAGATATCGGTTACAAAGTCGGCTTTAAAGAAATCGCCGTTCCAGTAATTGACAAGAAGTAGGTCGCGGTAATGAGTCGCCGGGTAGGGAAAGCCGTTGAGTTTTAGTTTTTCGACACAGGTTGCCATGCGAGCGATCAGTGCGATTGAGTAGGCGCTTCGGTTGTAATTGACTGCGTCGCGTAGTTCGGCGTAGCGAACTCTTTTGAGGTTACCAGTAGTACCTTCCAGCAAACCTTTGCAGTAGCCGCGTAGTTGCCGCTCCAAGAATTTACGCTCCATTTTGTTGAGTGGGTAGTCACTGACGACGATGCTGTGAAGTAGCCAAGGTAGGGCGTCGACGCTTTTCTTGGCTGGTGCGTTAAATGTGTGGCCAGACTTGTCGATGCAAAGTGTTACTTCGCCGGCTCGTTGGAAATGGTACATAGCCCACGACAACGTTTCGTGTACGTGATCTTTGTATCCGATTTTAGTGAGCGACTGCGCAACGGTGCCAAAATCACGCATCCAGAAAAAGTCGAAATGCCCCAGGCTGGTGCGGTAAAAGTCGCCCTCCCATAGCTGGTCGACGACCTGTTCGCAAATTTGCTTGGCATCACCCTCGAAGTAAAAAACAGTGCCAAAGTAACGATTGAAGATTTGTTGGTATTCGGCGCGGAGTGTACCCAGGATGCCGCCGACAGCGCGAGTAAATTTTTCCATTAGCGTAAGTATAACATGAAGTTAAAAAGAAAATGCCCCCGAACCGCGTAAACGGACAGGGGGCATTGGTGAGATTTTGGTCAGATGGAGCAAGTAACGCTACTGACAGCGGTGTGGCTTGAGACAACAACGCCGTTGACTGAGATTTTGCACGTGTACGTGACAACGCCATAGACGGGGTTTGGGTTGGTCGGCTGTGCGCTCAGGTACAAGAAACCATAGGGGCTTCTATGCACGTAGAACCATTGATGCCACGGGGTTGCGTCTACGTTGAACCAGTCGCTAGCCACAACGTTGTCTCGATTAAACGAGATGATGGTTGACCGGTTAGTCTGCACGCCGTTTGTCGTCGCGGTTACGCTCAGGTCGATTCTCGACCCGGTGATTGGCGGTCCGTCTGCAGCTGCGCTGGGAGCGAGGCCGGCGGATAAGCCAAGAACAGCAAGTAGTGACACGAGCAATCTCTTAACCATTTGTTCTCCTAAAAAGGACTCCTAGTCACAACAACGTGACTGTTATCGCGTGATATGCGACCACCATGCGGGAGCAGGGAATTTGCAGTGATTCTATAATGAAACCATCACGATTGCAAGAAAAGGCGAGTATTCAGGTGTTATACTGATGATGCTATGAAACCTCTTATTGGTATTACGGCGGAGACAATCCGAGAACAGCAGCAGTCTGAGCATCAATCTTATTATGGGCAAAAAATCAGTTATATAGATGCAGTCCGTCAGGCTGGCGGCGTACCGATGATTATACCGACGGCGTCGAGTGTGGACGATGTGCGCGACGTCTTTTATCAACTCGACGGCATATTGTTTGCCGGTGGTGATGACATATCGCCAAGGCAATATGGCGAACAATCACGATATGCGTATGGAGTCGATGAAGCTCGCGACTGGCATGAGCTAACCCTCATGGAAATGGCACTCAGAAACAGGATGCCGATTCTTGCGATTTGCCGCGGCATGCAACTTTTGAACGTAAAGCTTGGCGGCACACTTTATCAAGACATTACGCACGAAGTGCCGGGGGCAATCGATCACGACGGCCATAACTTGCAGGCAGGTATTGGACATCTTTCACACGAGTTAAGAATCGAGCATCAATCGGAGTTGGCTCGAATTTTAGGAAAGACGAGCATAATGGCGAATTCATTTCATCATCAGGCAATCAAAGACGTTGGCGAGAACCTAGTCGTGAGCGCTCGAACTAGCGATGGAATCATAGAAGCGGTAGAGGGTTCGGGTGCCGGGTATCTCATTGGAGTGCAGTCGCATCCGGAGAGAATCGTGAAAAATGAAACGTCGCGTTGGACGCGGTTATTTCGGTCGTTTGTTGAAGCAACGACTGATTAGATGACGTTTAAAGAGCGACTATACGTTTATGGGCAGACTCCCACGGTGATTGTTTTGCTTCACCATCCGAGCGATAAAACATGGATTTAACCACGGCGCAAATACCAAGCAAAACGATATAGCCAAGTGAGGTTGGTATGAGCAACGCATAAAAAATTCTTTGACGAAATGAGAGGTGAGGGTAGTGTGTGATTGCAGCAACCATCCATAGCCAGAAGCAACTCAGACAGCCAATGAGTAAAATTGGTTGGTAAAGAAAAAGAGCGAGAAAACAAGCGTATATCTGCGCAACGATGCACGCTACGAAAGCAAACCATCGAGTGATTGCGTACGTTTTCGTTCGCATGTTTTTATGATAACTTGGCCGTATTAGAATTGGGTTGAGCGGATGAGTGAGTGCAATGCCAAACCCGGCACGCGATGAAGCAAAAGGGGCGGCAGCAATGAGGCGATATGCGTGAAGCAACTGTCCGAAAGTATCTGGAAACTGGAGAACCGGCGATAGTTCAACGACGACGAGCGACCGGTCTTTTTCGAGCCGGTGAACTGCGTAATTTATCGCCGATTTTTCTAGAACGTAGTCAGACTTTAGTCTCAGTATGAGCTTGCCATTGATCGGTTGACTGAGTGGTTTTATTTCAATTTTTCGATAATCGTTGTTCCATATACTTTCCATGCATTTGTTGGACGGCGTACCGTCGACATAGATCGATACGAGGGGGAGTTTTTTGAAACGAATGCGCGGGCGGCTGCGTAATTGCGATTCAAGTCTTATTTTGCGAATGTCGTGAATTGTCATGCCTAGCAATGTCGCTCCGGTAACAAGAGCGAGTATAAAACCGATGATAGTTATGACGATAAGCTCCATTACTGCACCTTTTGGAATGAAAAAATAAATTCTGTTCGCCACTCACTGAACGCGCCGGTGCACGTTTGTACAATGAGCCGCGGTGGACCAGACGCGACGTTACTTAATATGGAAGTATCGGTCGGATTTAAGTTGTGAACTGACTGCAGTACGTAAGTAAACACGTGTTTATTGTCTGTATGAATTTCGGCGACGCTACCTATTGGCGGATGGTTGGTGCCAATTCTTCCAAGTACCGGGTAGGTTCCGTGGCCGTATATAAATGTAGCGCCCCCTTGGTCGTTTGCCGGCATGGTTGATGTCGCGAATTCAGCATGAGTCGGGCTGAGCGTCCAAGTTTTGGAAGCCTCGTCATACCTGCCCTCGTCGATTTGTAAATCGATATTTCTTGCTGGTATGACGAGACGGATAGGCTCACCAGAAATTGTGTCTGGTACCACAATGACTGGTTTAGCTGGTTTTCGATATGTTGGACTCGGTTTACTTATAGCCCATACTGGCGTACCAAATGTATGTGACGAGTACAGGACTATAGCAATCACTCCTATGGTTAAAAGATAGACGGAGGCTATGCTGCTATATAAATTGATTTTTTGCAGCATGCTTCCGCTCCTCTTATTTCAATTTATAGTGACGAAACGCGATGATGCCTAGGCGCGTAGCAACGTAGGCTCCCGCGGCGGTCACTATGCCAGTAACTGCAATACTGAGTGGTGTATCGTTGGCTGTATATGGGAGTACTGATGGGGTAGTAGAGCCTGCGCCACTAGGATTTTCAGGTGCGCTAGGTGTAGGTGTGGACGCTACACCTACGCCACCACCTCCATCGGCACCGTTACAGCTAGTACCGATGGTGACATTTTGGCCGTTGTCATTGACAACTGTACCTGTAGCCACGTTGCCACCTGTAGTATTGCCGCTCACGTCACCGCTGCCGCTAGACCCAGTCTGGTTGTTGACCGTACCTACCCATAAATTGTTGTTACAGGTCACGTTGATGTTATTTACATCATTACAACTTACTGTGTTGTTTGAGTCAGGGCCGGTTAATGTGACTATACCGTCACACGTTGCCGCACTGGCAAAACTACCCATACATGCAGCACTTACTACTGCTGACGTTGCTATGTGGATGACCTTGTTCATTCAAATCTCCTAATCGAAATTTAATTATTTCCTATTCCCATTTTATGCACATTAAAATATATATGACAATCATCAAAATTTATTATATTCATAAGCAGGTTGATTTTTAAGGGGGAAAATGGGATAAGTGTAATTTTTTTAACAAAATAATATTCAAACTCTCACTACACTGAAAGGAATCAATCGCGCACATTCTAAGGAAAATCAGGGAGGAAATTACATACAATGAGAGGTTATTTTGTGTCAGTCGTCAGGTTTTTAACCAAGTCGGTTCCGTATATTCCTAATTCTAGAAGGTTCATCTCGCGGCACCGCGCCTTTGTATTTATCATGGCTGCGACGCTACTAGTAGTTACAACTACGGCACTGCTTACTACAAAACACTTTGTGACTTCGAATACGTCGAGTGCTGCAAATGATAGCCAGCTTTCTCCAGGCTCGAGTACATCTAGTAGTACACCTGGTGTACATGCGTCTCAGCAGATCACTAATATAGTTTCACCGTCAGGAGGTTCCATGAGTACGAATATTCAGGTAAATGGCAAGCAGATCAAAGTCCCAGAAAATGGGTCGATGCACAAGACTATTTATTCCGACGATGGAAGTAAGACTGATATTAATGTGTCAACAAGCGGAAACGCGACTAATTCGAATATTTATACGTCGTCATCGAATGTACAGGTAACAACTAATCCGGAGGACTTGCAAGCGGGGTCGGGTAATTAGGTGAGTGGTCAGTCGATTCCGACAGCAGGCTGTCTGCAGTCGGAATCGGGCGAACACCCGAAGTCAAAATCCATTAATAACAATAAGGAGGGACAAAATGAAAATAGCAAGGTCAGCAGGTGCGGTAGTGACGTCGCTCGGTCTAGTGGTGGGACTTTCCGGGTTCGCCGGTGCGACTGCAGGAACGATCGGCTACACAGGCCCATCGTCAAATAACCAAATATCTTCGTATTTAAACAACAATGCGAATTTAAACAACAACAACAATTTAAACGCGAACAACCTGAATAATCAGAACGCGCATTCCGGTTTTGCAAACGTTTCTGGTAATACGTTTGGCGGTACGGCTCAGACCGGACCAGCAAGCAACTTCAATAGTTCGAACGTTTCTGCAAATGTCAGCAATGCTGGTGCAGGTTATGGCGGCTGGTTCGCTGGTGCCGCTGCGGCAAACAGCGTGGCCAATATCAATACGACTGGCCCTTACTCGAACAATCAGGTTCAGTTCAGCACGAACAACAACCTGAATGTAAATAACAATAATAACTTCAATATCACAAACACGAATAACCAGAATGCTCAGTCTGGTAGCGCAAGCGTGGACTGCAACACGACTGGTGGTTCTGCCATCACTGGCGCAGCAACCAATACGAACACACAAACAGTTAACCTGAGCGTTAACAACTAGTACGGGTGAGCCGACATGGGGGAGTGCGTTAACTCCCCCGCCAGAAATTATTTTTCGGTAACGACAACAATATAAAGAAAGGAGGGGAACGTGCAACGAGCTAGACACATTATAAGGGGAGTAGTCATTTACCTGTTCGTGGTGATATTTGCGGGTGGCGCCCCTCTATCTACTATCGTTAGTGCTGACACTGCTCAAAACAAGAAGCACAACTATACATATAATACAGCCGATAAACACTGGAGTGATGAGGACTGGACGTGGAACAAGGCGACAGGCAAATACGTAAAGAACACGTCTGTATCACCGAGCCCTTCTGATTCACCCGCTCCTACAAGCGACACGACGCCACCTGACACTACCGCGAAATCTTCGGACCCAGCTCCAGCGGGCGATGCTACTGTTACTGACAGCACCAACGCGGCGGCAACGACAAACGACAACAATAATGTGGGCGTGACGAACAATCTGAACTCAAATACCGGTAGCGGTGATGCGGGTGTCGTCAAAAATACGACCGCCGGTGATGCGCAGACAGGTGACGCAAACGGTAGTACGACAATCATTAATAGCGTTCACTCGACGGTTGGTAACGGCGATACTTCTGGAATCGCGCACTTTACGATGAACCTTTATGGCGACATCACTGGCGACATTAGCATTGGTCCGAACATCAATAATGCAACGATTGATAAAAATACAAATCTTTCAAGCAAGACGAATGTTAACAACAACGACACACTTGTGAACAATCAGACGCTTAAGTCTACTAGCGGTAATGCGACGGTCAGCGGCAACACGACTGCCGGCAGTGCGAAGTCTGGCAATGCCAACACTGTCGCCGATGTGATGAACCTGATCGACACGATTATTGCAGCCAACAAATCATTCATTGGCACGGTTAACATATACGGCAATTTAAACGGTGATATATTGGTCTCTCCTGACTTCATACCACAATTACTGGCAAGCAATGCTCAGGTGTATGGCAATTACAACCTAGACCAGACGGCAAACATTAATGACAACCAGTCGATAGTTAATAACGTCAAGTTAAACGCGACGAGTGGCACGGCTACGGTTAGTGGCAATACGACTGCCGGTACGGCAAAAAGCGGCAATGCTCAGACGAATCTAACAATTTTGAACTTGACCGGTCATCAGGTTGATGCCAAGAAAAGCCTACTTGTTTTCGTGAACGTGCTTGGTAAATGGGTAGGCATGATCGTCGACGCACCGGGTGCAACATCTGCGGCTCTCGGTAGCGGAGTAATCAGTGACACTACGAATATAAGTGACACCGCTAATCTAAATAACAACGCGAAGATTATCAATAACCTTGATCTGTCATCAGCATCTGGCGATGCGACTGTGACGAAAAATACGACAGCTGGTGACGCCGTGACAGGCAATGCTACAGCTAGCGCTAACATTGCCAACATCAGCACGAGTCAGTTTAACCTGAGCGACTGGTTCGGCGTACTGTTTATCAATGTGTACGGTACGTGGATCGGTAGCTTCGGCATAAACACAGCGGCGGGCACCATCACGCCACTCAGCGGTGACGCTGTTCCGTCGGCTGGAGCCAGAATCGCTGCATTGCCAACGGCCGGCCAACTGATGCATTTCGGATATACGCCGGCCACGCAAAGCCACGCGACAGTAGCGGGAGTAAGTGGTTCTGGCAGTAAGCCGACTGGCGGCAAGCCATTCACTCAGCTGAGCGGCCTACGTGCTCCATCTGAACAATTGAGGTTAATCCCAGTTGCACCAAAGCCTTTCGAAGATGTATTTTCAAACATCTTGATGACTATCGGCTTCGGCGCCGCCGGCATATCAGGTGCACTTTGGCTCATTCGAAAGCGCCGGCCAACGTTGCCGACTAGGGCGCCGCACGGAGGAGGCTTGACCGAGGCAGTAAGCTCGCGAACATAAAGATTTTACTAGAGAATAGTTGACTAGCACTCTTGACTCCGGAGTGCTAGTTTACTATAGTGGATACAGATGACAAAACGTGATTATTACGAAGTTCTAGGCATCGGCAAAAGCGCTTCGGCCGATGAAATCAAAAAGGCTTTTCGCAAGGCTGCGGTTAAACATCACCCCGACAAAGAGGGTGGTGATGAAACGAAATTCAAAGAAATAAACGAAGCCTACGAAGTGCTCAAAGACCAGCAGAAACGCCAACGGTATGACCAGTTCGGTCATGCTGGAGTTGGTGGTTCAAGCGGCGGCGGTGGCGGAGGCGGTAATCCCTTTGAGGGCTTTGGTGGATTTGGCGGTCAAAACGTTCATTTTGATTTTGGTGATGGTGGTTTAGGCGATATGTTCGGTCAGTTCTTTGGGGGCGGGCAGCAGCAACAGCACGGCCCGCGACGCGGACGCGATGTAGAAACGAGCATGACGTTAACATTTGATGAAGCTGTATTTGGTGTTGAACGCGACGTCTCGCTCGACATGGAAGTCGAGTGCGAGCACTGCAAAGGCACGACGGTAGAGCCCGGTCATAGTTTGAAGACTTGTCCGACATGTCAGGGTAGCGGTCAGCAGGTACGAATTGTTAATACGGTTTTTGGTCAGATCCAACAAGCAACAACTTGTGCGGAGTGTAAGGGCCGAGGTCAGATTCCAGAGAAAGTTTGTAGCGTCTGTCGTGGCAAAGGGACTCAACGCAGCAAAGAGCAGCTAACAATTAAGATTCCAGCTGGTATAGATGACGGTGCGACGATACGATTACAAGGTCACGGCGAGGCAGCTGGTGGCGGTGGTCGGGGCGATTTGTACGTACATATTAGAGTTAAGGCTCACAAAAAGTTCACACGCGAAGCAGACATTATATTGTCCGAAGAGCATGTCGACATGGTAGAAGCCGCACTGGGTACAGAGATCGAAGTCGACACGGTAGATGGTATGGTCCGTATGAAAGTGCCGTCTGGCACGCAGAGCGGAACAGATTTTAAACTTTCAGGTCACGGCGTACCGCACTTACGCGGTCAGTCGCGTGGACCGCACATTGTAACGATTGTCGTAGATACTCCGACGAAGCTGTCAAAGCAGCAGAAAGAATTGTTGCAGCAATTCGGTGGCTCCAAAAAACGTGGCATATTTTAGAATTTAGTTGATGAAAATACAAAAATAGCCTATAGTTTCACTAAGTGACACAGTCACTCGAGTGAGAGGATAGGGACATGCTGAAAACAGGACCGCGGACGTTTGCGACTGTAGTTGTGACCGTCTTGGGCCTTTGGCTTTTTGGCTGGTTGTTCGGTTTTTTCGGTTTATTGATTGCATTGATCGTTGTTGGTGGAGTGACCATCGGAGCTATTTCATGGAAAGCCGGTGGTAGTAGCCAAAAAGAACATGACACATCAATGAATCGGCTTCCAGGAATCGATAAACCTGCCAGGGAATGGGCGTCTGATTTAGATGAATATGAATTTCCGCCACTTCCTGATATGCCAGAAGATTTTAAGATCAATGTGGCCGAAAATCAGCCCGAAGATACTCCCACCGAAACCCCACAGTAGGTCAGCCCTACTGTGGGGTTTTACCCCAAATTTTGAATTCATTAGTCTTATGTTTACATAGACTGAAATATAGTTGAAATCTTGACTATAAAATAGTATAATAACAGATGTCATGTGGGATTCTATCCGATTGTCCACGGTCGGCGGTTTTACTTTACGCAAGATTGCCCTGCTGTTAATGGCCGTATTGACGTCGGCCGTGTTCATGGCAGCCACGAATAGTCCCACTTCTTTTGCGGTAAACGCTAGCTGGAATGGCGATTCAATTAGCTATAACGGCAATACTTACGACAAGGTACAATCGCCGCCAACACTGCCTGGTGTTCCAATAAATTGGAATGTTTATTCTACGCAACCAACAGGTGGGCAGGATGTGTCAATCATTGCGATTGATCCTAGCGCAGACACGACCAAAGACGTTTCCAACGCTAAGTCATTTACATACAGTTATGATGGTCAGATATACAGTAATCCGCGTCCGCCAAATGGAGACATGATTACCGTTAGTGCCAATACAAGTGGCGCCAATGGTGATGCAAGCTCTAGTAACAGCCAGAATCACACATCCTGCGCCGTGACTGGTGTAGGCTGGATTATTTGTAGCGTATCTCGATGGATTGCCGATGGCATGGATCATGTCTTCAATCTCATCAGTGGTTTTTTGACTGTCCGACCACTAACTACAGATACAAATAGTGGCATGTATCAGGCGTGGACGATTGCTCGCAATCTGGCTAACACATCATTTATCGTGGCGTTTTTAGTGATTATTTATGCTCAGATATCTACGTATGGCATAAGTAATTACGAGCTTAAAAAGATGATTCCGCGCCTTATCATAGCCGCGATTTTAGTCAACGTGTCATATTACATTTGTACGGTAGCCGTAGACGTGTCGAATATTTTAGGCGACAGCGTACAGCAAGCATTGGTGCAAATTCGTCAATCATTACCGGCAGCGATGCCTGGTGGCAGTGTATTGAACTGGAAGAGCATGACAGAGTTCCTGCTGAGCGGTGGTACGGTGGTGGGCGCCGGACTTGCCGGATTTGCTGCGTTTACTGGCGCAACCGTAGCTGGGTCTATGACGGGCTTGGTTATCTTGCTGTTTCCTATCTTGATTGCAGGCATCTTGAGTGTGCTCGTGGCGCTCATCGTATTGGCCGCACGACAGGCGCTGATTACTGTGCTCGTTATTATTTCGCCACTAGCTTTTGTCGCCTTTTTGCTCCCTAACACTGAGAAGTTTTTTGAACGTTGGCGTAAATTGCTCACTACTTTGTTGTTGGTATTTCCGATGTTTTCGTTGTTGTACGGCGGTTCACAATTAGCGTCGTATATTGTCATTCAAAACACCGACCAAATCAGCGTTATGTTGTTAGCGATGTTTATACAAGTTGCACCGTTGGCGCTCACGCCGTTTTTGATACGCTTTAGCGGATCGCTCATGGGGCAGTTGGCAGGCATGCTCAACAAGCCAAGGAGCACACTGGTTGGACAGGCAAAGAACTTTGCGCAAGACCGCTCCAAGACTCAGGCTGCAAAGGGCCGAATTGCAGCTGCAAACGGCGGCGGTACGTATTTCCAGCAACGTGCCCTCAGGCGATTTAATGATCAAAAAGATCGTGATGCATGGCAAAAGAGCGGCGAAGCGTATGCTGATGCCTCGTGGCACAACGACAAGCGCTACCGTCGTCACCACACGATATCATCGACAGCGAATCTCATGAAAGAGAGTGGCGAGGCGATTGCTACTCGCGAGTTTGAACATGAGAAGGCGCACGATAGGCGACTACAGAAGTTTTCGGGAGTTAAGCGTTTGGAAGATTCTCGCGTTAAGCAATTGCAGGCTGCCGACAATGCTCGCTGGGAAGAAGCCGTTACTGGCAAAGTGAATCCGAACGATGCTTCTCAGCCATATGCAGCTTACTCTCAAGCAGCGCATACGGTATTTAGAGAACAGCGTATTGCCGACAGTAACGCCGCCCGAGCACAGGCCGTACAGCAGCGTGAGTACGCTAACGAACTAACTTCAAACGTTGCATTGCAGCAATTAGCCGGCGGCAGTATAGACAAACTTGGTGCAGTTAAGGTCAAGGCGCAAGCAATGAGTGAAGTAATTCAAGCCAGTCAGCAAAATGTCGAGTCCATCAAAACCGCGTCTCATGTGAAAGCTGGTGACATCAATGAAATGCGTAAAGAATTCGACAAGGCGGTTAGAAGGCAGGACGTCGACTCGCTACGTGCCTACGCCGACATGCTGGGTAATTCCAAGGATCCGGGTATTAGAGAGTTACGTAAAGCGCTTAATGATCATCATGCCGATATCAAATCATCAGATATGCACGAGACATTTATGCACTTCCTTAGCAATAACGGAAATATTAATAACTCCGCCAAGGATATCGGCGATTATAGCCGTGACGTTGCAGCGGGCTACCGCAAACTGAGCGAAGTCAGTTCTAGCGCGAAGACGTGGAAAAACATGGATGCCAATCAGTTTGCCGCCCAGAAGGCATCTTCACAGGTGGAGGCGCTTAAAGCGAGGGACGACAATGGTAACTGGGCAATTTCGCGCAGTACGGCTGTCGACCTGATGAAGTCTGTATCTTGGGAAAACATTAAGACAGACATGAAGCCGTTGATACGGGCGCGTGCCGAGGGGCGCTTGGCCGTTAATGTTCGTACGGGTGATCTTGATCCGCGTAGAATGGAACAGCGAGACGACACCATGAATCCGCCAGATCAACAAATTCCAGACTCTATGGTGCCACCAGAGTAGAGTTATAAGAAGAATTGACTTAGTAAAGCTATGAATATACACTCTGATGGTATGAAAAACGGTAGTCAGCAACTTGTGTTTGGCTCGTTTGAACCGGTGGTGCTACCGGGATTTTCGCCAGACACATTTATTGCCAAGATCGACACTGGTGCGTTCTCTGGCGCAATCCACTGCTCGCTACTTCGTGAAGTTAAAGTTGGTAGCCACACAGTTTTGCACTACCGTCCGTTAACATGCAAAAAGACATTAAAAACCGAAAACTACACTCGCAAATACGTACGTAGTTCGACTGGTCATCGAGTTAGCCGCTATCTGATAGAGACTGACATTGTGGTTCAGGGCAAGACATATAAAGTAAAAATCGGGTTATCGAATCGGGCCGACATGCAGTACGAAATACTTATAGGCCGACGCTTCTTGCGAGAAAACGGGATTATAGTAGACGTGCGTGAAAACAGAGAACTTGATAAAGAGGAACAGTCACAATTATGAAAATCGCAATTTTATCTAACGGAAACGGCAATTATTCGACCAAACGATTGGTTGAGGTTGCTCGCGCCCGTGGTCACGAAGTTAAAGTAATTAAATATCGTGATTGTTATGCTTCTATAGAAAAAAATAATCCTACTGTTAGTTATCGAGGTAATGACTTGGGTGGATTTGATGCAGTGATTCCACGGATTTCTGCCAGCATGACACGGTACGGCTCGGCAATTGTTCGTCAGCTCGAAATGCAGGGCGTATACAGCGTGTCGAGTTCAATCGCGATTGTTCGTGCGCGCGACAAATTACGTAGTTTGCAACTACTCGCCAAGGCCGGAGTGGGTATTCCGAAAACTGTCGTCTCACGAAACTCAACTGACATAGACGACTTGCTCGACAAACTTGGCGGTACGCCGGTAATCATCAAGCTTGCTCGTGGTACTCATGGCAACGGCGTGGTCTTAGCAGAAAGCAAGAAGGCAGCTAAGTCAGTATTGCAGGCATTTTATCTGACTAACGAAGACGGTACGAATATTTTGTTGCAAGAGTTTATCAAAGAATCGGCCGGTACGGACATTCGTGCTTTTGTAGTGGGTGGACGTGTCGTTGCAAGTATGCAGCGTCGCAGTTTGGACGATGATTTTCGTTCGAATCTTCACAAGGGCGGTGAGGGTACTCCGGTAAAATTGACGGATGAAGAACGCAAGACTGCTATAAAGGCGGCGAGAGCGCTCGGATTAAACGTTGCCGGTGTCGATTTAATGCGTAGTGAACGAGGACCGCTTGTACTTGAAGTAAATGCGAGCCCAGGCTTTGGCGTCGAAAAGGTAACTAGTCGCGACGTCGCGACGGCAATTATTGAATATGTAGAAATGAACGCCAAGCGCCGCAACAAAAAGGACAAAGTAGGGGCATAGATAGTTATGCGACGGTGGGTGAAGCCAGGTTTAATCACACTTGCCGTAATTGCTGGCGTGACTGCTCTTTGGTGGCAGATGTCAGTTGATCAGTCGACGTTACGACTAGACGGCGTCCTGTATCACATCAGTATTATGCGAACTAAGGCGGAGCTTGAAAAGGGATTGTCGGGTACGGACAGCCTAGCTCAGGGCGAAGCAATGTTGTTTGTTTTTCCGGAAAACACAGTGCCAAGGATGTGGATGAAAGACATGAAATATCCAATCGATATGGTGTGGTTGAACGATGCAACGCAAGTTGTCCATGCAGTAGAGAACGCCCAGCCTTCGAGTTATCCAAAGACTATTTTTGTGTCGCCCGTACCTGCACGTTACGTGATTGAGTTTCCGGCGGGTACTGTTGAAAAAGTCGGCATCAAAAATGGTGACCCCGTCGGTTTGCCTTCGGGCGTTAGATAAATTGCGAAACTTTGACTTGCATGCAACGACTTTGTCTCCTTGGAGTATAATGTAAGCATGAGCATCGTCTTAGTTCTCATTATAATCATCGCGATACTTTTTGCTTTTACATATGTGACACGTCGACGATTTGGCGTACTTGGTCTGGCGCTTTGTGCTGGCTATCTGCTTTCGACCATGTGGACGTCGCAGGTGACACCGTGGGTCGAAGGAGCTGGTTTTGATTTATTAACCCCTCCACTTTCAAGTGTAGTCGCCGCCACCCTTGTATTGCTGCCACCGGTAGTTTTGCTTTTGTTTGGCGGGCCTACATATAATGGTCCGTTTCTTCGGCTTATCGGCGCCGTGGCATTTTCTTTACTGGCAACGTCTTTCTTGCTCGGACCGCTCGGTAGCAGTTTGACGCTCGACGACACTGGCATGAAAATTTACATGTTTCTGGTTAGTAACAAGTCGATTATTATCACGGCAACAATTGGGTATGCGCTGTACGACATCGCAATTATGCGAACACCAAAGAAAAAGGGTTAGTTTGCCGGGTTGGCGTCGTTCATTAGTCGGTCAAGCATAGCCATGCGTATATAAAGACCATTGCCGGCTTGACGGAAATATTTTGCTCGTGGGTCATCGTCGACTTCGGTTGAGATTTCGTCAACACGGGGAAGTGGGTGCATGATTATGGCGTGTTCGGGCAATACGTCAAGCGCGGCTGCCCCTATGCGGAATTGCGCCTGCTTGAGACTAAGTTCTTGTTGGCTTAACTCGATGCCGCTACTCTTAAGGCGTTCTAGTTGCAAACGAGTCCAGTATACAACGTCAGCGTCTCTGAACGCGTCATACATTTCTGCTGTTTCTTGGTGCGCGACGCCAGCTTCGTCAAGCCTTGCCTTGATGTCTTTGCCTATCTGAAGTTCGGGTGTGGAAACGAATGTTATACGGTTTCCGTGATATTTCGAAAGTAAAACGGCAAGTGATCGTGCGGTTCGTCCTTGAAGTAAATCGCCGCCTATGACCACGTTGAGATTGTCCAGCTTGCCAAGTTCAGAGTTGATCGTGTACATGTCGAGTACTGCTTGGGTCGGGTGTTCACCTTTGCCGTCGCCACCGTTCAAGATGGGGACGTTGCTTACACTGGCAGCACGGTCGGCATGACCTTCTTCTTTGGTGCGCAGACTAATGGCATCTATGCCGTATTCGTTGAAAACACGTACCGTGTCTTCAATAGTTTCACCTTTTGCCGCCGAAGAAAACTCAGCTGCGTTTTCGGTTCCGATGACTTCCATGCCTAGTTTTTTGGCGGCGATTTCAAAACTAAATCGTGTACGAGTGGACGGTTCATAAAACATAGACAACATCATGCGGCCAAAATGACGGCGCATTGTATCTCGCTTTGTTTCGATACTGTTATCGTTTTGTCTGAAGTAGTCGGCTCCTTCAAACAGCTCGGATAACTGGGCCGTGTCAAATTGCTCGGCGCGTAAAATGTGTCGCATGTTTCCTCCGTGATTTTTGTCTATTTTAGTGGGTCAGAGGGCTGGGCGCAAGCTGCAAATACAAAAGCGTTACGCGCACTTAGCGGCTAACTATTAGTTCGGCAGGATTTTGCGTATCGTTCCATGTAATCGTCGACAAATCTTCGGTAGTTTTAATGCCATCCTGCATAGTCGGATTACCGCGGGTTAAAACGGCGATGGCGTACTTACCCTTGGTATAGCCGATACTGTTGATTGTCCAGTCGTCAGTATCGGAATATGCGTTTGCAGTAAAGGCGTCTGGAAACCAGCCGTTTTTAAGTTTGACCGGCATATCGCTTGGGACGCCGCCGCTCACACCCCAGCGTTGATCTGGTACGACATTGTCCATTAGCTCATTTGCCACTGTGCCGGACTCGACCGAGAGGGGTGATAATGGGGTGCCCGCATAGGCAACGGCGTTTACCACCTTTAGTTGATCGATGGCTGTTGTTTGCGTGTTTCCCCAGTTGCCACCTGTAGCTGCGGTAGTCGAAACCGCGCCGATTTGATGCCAGTAATCGTCCATAGCAGGTGCATCACCAACTTCGTTCCACAAAATCGAGGCGGCATCGTTGTCGCTATTTTCAATCATTTCGGCAGCGATTGCCTTTTGATTGGGCGTTATAGGCTGTCCACTTGTCTGACTTTGTAAAAGTAAATTCTCGAGAGTCGAAAGTTTAACGATACTTGCAGTATCAAATGTCGCACCGTCGGCCTCTTTTGGGTAATGGGTATGAGCAACTTGTCCTGTCGTAAAGTCATAGGCGGCGATGTCAACTTCGCCCACGTGATTGTTTAGGTAGGTGTCCCAATCTTTTTCAAGCAGGTTAGCGAAATCAGGACGCTGTAAGACAATATACGGTTGATTGTTTGTGTCCGCAGAAGCGACAGGCACGATAGAAAGGTGGAAATTTTTGTCCGGTTGATCGCCGCATGCTATTAACGCGGTACTAGCTAGGCTAATTATCGCAGCAGTGTATTTTAGTTTATTTACGTTGTAGTTGGAACGCTCTGCACCTGTGTTCATTAAGTAATACTTTAGCATAAAAGTGATTAATTTACAATGGTATCGAAGGTGTTAGAGCGTCTGTTGAGCAATAAACTAAATTAATCTTTGCAAAATAAAAAACACCGACTGGTAGCGATTCCTTGAGTCGATGTTTCTTAAGTTTTAATTTTAACATAAAATAAGTTATATGTAAATTATTAAGGCTATCGGCTAAAGTCTCCTTATTTTACTCGTTCAAGAAAAAACACCTACGCGAGGTAGGTGATTTTTCTTGGAGGGTCCAGTGAGGCTTGAACTCACGACACCCTGCTTAAAAGGCAGGTGCTCTAACCAGCTGAGCTATGGACCCGCGTCGGCGTTCACTCTGAGTTCTCGCTTCCAAGCAAGCTTGAAAGCTGTCACTCATTCGTTACGCCTCCTTTCAATTTTCCAAACAGCTAAAGCTTGGTTTGAAAAATTGTGGGCGAACAGGTTCGCCTGAGAGGCGACCTTGGAATAGGATAGCATTTTACAGGGGTATCTGTCAATTAGGTGAAGCGGCGGTGTCGACAAGCCAGTGCACTGAGCCTTCATGCGTCTCAACTATGGCGACGGCTAAGCCGATTGGCATTTGGCTGTTTAGCTGTGCCTCGGTGACGGCTCGCTTTTTGTCTGCGCCTGCGGCTAAAATAACGACCGTAGCGGCACCTTGAAGTGCGCGTAGCGACAAACTAATGCGATCGCGAGGTGGCTTGGGAGAATCGTGTACAGGTATAACTAAATCATTGGCCGGCAGCAAGCTGTTGTGTCCGGGAAAAAGAGACAACGTGTGACCGTCTTGGCCAACACCAAGCCACACTAAATCAAACCGTGGCAGACCGTTGTCAATTTTGGGTAGCGACGAAAGCTGGTTCGAATAATTTTTGGCTGCATTTTCGGCAGACTGGTCAGACAACGGGCGTAGTTTTACGGTAGGTAAGTCACCAATGATTTCGTTGATTGCATGCCAGTTGCTGTCTGGACCGTCGAGTCTACCCACGCGCTCGTCGCCTAGTATGACGGTGACCTTTGACCAATCTACGTCGTTCTCGTGATTCGCTGCAATGATTCTGTACGTCATAAGCGGCGTAGAGCCACCGGCTAGTACCCATACGGCACTACCATATGTTTCGATGGCACCTTTTAGTACGTCGACGGTCTGCTTGGCAGCCGCCTTCGCAAGGAGTGAAGGATCATCGAATACACGTATGTCGCTCATAGTTATAGTATGACACATCTTAAGGTATCCTTGAAACATGCAGTTATGGCAGTTGAGGCAGAAAGTCCATTCATCTTGGTTGATCGCAATGGCATGTGTGGCGATTGTTGTTGGTACGGCTTCCGCACCAATTATTAACCAAGCGATATTTAGTTCGGCGGCATGGTTATTCGTTGGGATTGCGTTGGCTACGGTCGTCCTGTGGCGCAAGTCGATTTATCTTGTTCCGTTGATAATTATCGCTGGCCTGATTGTTGGATTCTGGCGCGGCTCATTGTTGCAGTCACGGCTTGTTGTGTATCGCGGTCTTGTCGGTCACTCAGTAACTGTGCATGGAAAAGTGACGGACGATCCTGATTCTGGACGGAGCGGAGAAACCTTATTGCGACTAGGAGATGTCACTATTAACGGACATGAAGTTACAGGAAAAGTATGGGTTAGCACGACGAGAGCAGGTGATATAAAAAGGGGAGACATCGCGCGAGTAAAAGGAGTGTTGAGTAAGGGGTTTGGTAGTTTTGCTGCGGTGATGTACCGGGCGAATGTTGTTGGCTGGCAGCGACCGGAACCTGGCGATGTGGCGCGTCAGGTTCGTGATTGGTTCGCCGACAAGATTCGGCTTGGTATAAGCGAGCCGCAGGCTAGCCTGGGGCTGGGTTATTTATTAGGACAAAGGCGTGCACTGCCTACGGAGTTGCAGCAGGCTTTGGTTGTGACGGGGCTAACGCATGTGGTTGTGGCGAGTGGGTACAACCTTACAATTTTGGTCCGGCTAGCACGGCGATTGTTTGAAAAAATCTCGAAATATCTTTCAGCACTGTCCGCGACGGTGATGATTGCTGCATTCATGGCTGTGACGGGCGCGAGCCCGAGTATGTCGCGGGCAGGGTTGGTGTCGGGCATGAGCTTGGCAGCTTGGTATTACGGACGCAAATTCCACCCGCTTGTCATACTGCCATTTGCCGCCGCCATGACGGTACTTATAGACCCGACATATGCATGGAATGATCTTGGCTGGCAATTAAGTTTTACGGCATTTGCGGGCGTTATGATTTTAGCGCCGCTTATGCAGCGATACTTTTTTGGCGATAAAGATCCGGGTACGATTCGACAGATTTTGGGTGAAACGATAAGTGCGCACATCGTGACGCTACCTGTACTCGTACTAGCCTTTGGTCAGTTTAGTAACGTCGCTATTTTTTCAAATCTACTTATATTACCACTTGTACCCTTGGCGATGCTGCTTACTTTTATAGCCGGTATTGGCACTATCTTTGCTCCAGTTTGTGCGGCTGCCCTTGGATTTCCGGCGCAGGCTGTGCTGATATATATGACGGGCGTTGTTCATTATTTTGCCAGTTTGTCATGGGCGCAGACGATTATTGAGATTCAGCCGTGGGAGGTGTGGCTTTCGTACGCGTTCATTGTCTTCATTTGCGTTTATCTTTGGCGGGTTACGAAATACGATCTGAGAAACGCGAACATCGTCGAGTGAGTGGAATTTTGCGACAGTATAGTTTATAATATCTATCAAATCTAATCTTGGGAATTATGTATGTCTGGACACAGTAAATGGTCAACTATTAAACGAGAAAAGGGCGCAAAAGACGCTAAGCGCGGTGCGATCTTTACGAAAATCGGTAATCAAATTGCCATTGCTGCACGTTCTGGTACCGACCCTACCATGAATTCATCACTGGCGATGGCTATCGAAAAAGCCAAGCAGGCCAACATGCCCAACGCAAATATTCAGCGTGCTATAGACCGCGCGAATGACAAAAATGCTGCCGTTTTAGAAGAAACTGCCTATGAGGGAATGGGTCCTGGTGGCATAGGAATCATTATCGAGACCGCGACCGACAACAAGAACAGGACCTTTCCGGAAGTGCGAAATGCTCTGCAAAAAAACGGCGGTCGTATTGCCGACGCCGGTAGCGTGATGTTTCAATTTGACCGTAAGGGCGTTATCCGCGTAGAAGCTACAGGTGAGGACGCATTATTAGAGATTTTGGATGCCGGAGCAGAAGACGCAGTTGAAGAAGACGGCGAGATTATCGTCTATACGGACCAAAAAGAACTTGCAAAGGTGCGCACAGCGATTGCCGACGCCGGACTGAAAGTGCTAGATGCCGAATTGCAATACGTTGCGAAAAATATGATAGAAGTAGCAGAGTCTGAGGCAGCGCAAAAAGTACTGAAACTCCTCGACGCACTCGATGATTTAGATGACGTGGTAAACGTCCATACAAACGCAGATATTACAGCCGATATTCAATAAGCTTATAGTTTACACTCAGTTTAATACTCTGTATATTTTAAGGTAATATGCGAGTTGCGAGGGTTTTATTAAGTTTGTTGGTTGTGCTGGGACAGGTAGTCACCTATGTGCCAACAGCAAAAGCTGATATTGCGACAACTCCTAATTCTAGCGTCGTTATAGCCCAAATGTACCCAGGCGCTTCGGGAACGGCTACGCAGGAATTTGTTGAGCTTTACAATAATTTCACTTCTCCGATTGAAGTAACGAATTGGTGCGTTAACTATATTTCATCGACAGGCAATACGACGAAGAAGCTTGCTTGCCTAGACTCCCCAGACGTCAGTACCGGGCTGTGGCTTGGTGCAGGTGGCTATGCGGTGTTTGTTTCGAATGACCTAAGGGATGCTATGTCGGTAACGGCCGATGCGTACTTTAGTGGTGGGATAAGCGCCGATCATGGTCATATTGTGCTTGTTGATGCGAGTAATAATGAAATCGACAGGCTAGGCTGGGGTGACGCAATAAATCCGGAGACGACGGCTGTCGCGTCTCCAGCGAATGGCAAGGCATTGCAGCGAAAAACGGCAAGCTTTCACTTGCAGGACACCGATGACAATAGTGTTGATTTTATCGAATCAGATCCACTGCTACATGCATCCGGTGTGTATGAAGATACGTTAGCCACGGATGTCTGCCCGAACATAGTCGACGCGCAGACTACCATGCCGGATGGTTATTTAGCTGATGAAAATGGCGATTGTCAGCCGGATAGTTGCTTAAACCTTGATGGCCTACAAATTAGCGTGCCAGAAGGTTATGATAGCGACGGAGCGGGTGTGTGTACGCAGCATGACGAGTGCGAAAATGTTGATGGCGTGCAGACTGACATACCTACCGGCATGGTGCGTGACGGCGCAAATGATTGTAGCTGGAACGTGTTGCCAATCACGTTGACTGAACTTTACCCAAATGCGACGGGCAGCGATACGGGTAATGAATTTATCGAAGTGTACAATCCAACTGATACGATGGTTGATTTAAGCCTGTACACGATTCGTGTGGGTATCAATTTAGACAAGACGTTTACATTTCCGATTGGTGCGACGATCGCACCAGGTGAATACAAGTCGTTTGATAATAATACGATTAAATTCTCGCTCGTAAACTCAACGAGTCGTGTTCAACTGGTTGGGCTTGATAATGTCGTGTATGGTGACAGCACTAATTACGAAAATCCGAATGAAGGCGAGTCATGGGCACTTATAAAAGGAACCTGGCAATATACTAATCGTCCAACGCCAAGCGATGAAAATCTCGCATCGATTACTGTCGAGACGAACGATAATTCCAGTAGTGGCACTAGCCCGACTTTAAAACCATGCGCACCTAATCAGTATCGTAATCCTGACACGAATCGCTGTAAAAAAATTTCTACGACTTCGTTGGCACCATGTAACGATGGCCAAGTTAGAAATCCTGAAACGAATCGTTGCCGTAATGTCGTAACGACGGCGAGCGTCCGAAAGCCTTGTAGTGACAATCAGTATCGAAGTGAGGATACGAATCGATGCCGAAACTTGCCAGCCGCTACGGTACCTGACGCTAACTTTGCAGTTCAGCCCATCAAAGATACAGGTACGGCGTTCGTTGGCTGGTGGGCGCTTGGCGGAGTTGGCCTGCTTGCTGCAGGCTACGGCGCGTGGGAGTGGCGACGAGAGCTTGCGATGCTGTGGCAAAAAGGTCTTTATCGTTTCCATAAATAAAGACTCGCAAGTATACTCGTGATATGAGAATCATCGGCATAGATCCCGGCACCGGCATACTCGGCTTTGGCGTCATCGACGCGCAGGGAGGCAAGACCAAGCTGGTGACGGCGGGTGTCATAACGACACCGGCGCATACGCCGATTGACGAGCGGCTAGAGGAAATATTTGATGGTCTGACAGAGATTATCGCCGAAACGAAGCCCGAGGTTATGTCGATCGAGAAACTGTTTTTTTCGCAAAACGTCACAACGGCAATCAGCGTAGCGCAAGCGCGCGGCGTGGCTATGCTGACCGGCCGCAAGGCAAAGCTGCCAATCGCAGAATATACGCCACAGCAGATCAAACAGACACTGACTGGCTATGGCAAGGCCGACAAGAAGCAGATGCAAGAAATGGTGCGGATACAACTTGGCCTGACTGAAGTGCCAAAACCCGATGACTGCGCCGATGCGCTAGCGGCGGCGATTACTCACTACATGATGAGTCGAATCGTATAACATACTGACCTCTGTTTGCAAGGGGCATTTAAGGGTTGTAATTATAAAAATCTGATATAATAGGTGCGATGCAACGCCAAGGAAAATATACCAAGCGCGTGACGCCGACCCAACATGTTAAACGCCATTACCGACGAGGTTTTCGCTGGTGGCGCAAGGCGAGTTGGAAAAAGCGCATCATGCTAGTTGGTGGTCCAATCCTAGCACTTCTGATTCTGATACCCATTCTGACTTATCTGTATTTTGCCCGCGACATATCCAACATGGATCGCCTGATGAACCGGAACAATACCGGTGTTATTTTCTATGCCAAAGACAGTAAGACCGTGATTTACAGTAGCGGTAGCGCTATCCATCATGATTTAGTGCCGACCGACAAGATATCAAAGAGTATGCAGGATGCGTTGGTGGCCAGTGAAGACAAAGACTTTTATAAGCACAATGGCTTCTCTGTTTTGAGCACCTTGCGCGCCGTGTATGGCTATATAGCCGGAGGCGGTAAGTCTTACGGAGGCTCTACCATTACTCAGCAGCTGGCGAAGATTACGCTACTTGGCAGCAACCGTACGTTCCTTCGTGAATACCAGGCATTTTCTGTGGCGGTAGCAATTGAAAATACCTACACAAAGAATCAGATTTTAGGCATGTATTTAAACTCTGCATACTTTGGCGAGGGTGCGTTTGGCATAGAAGACGCGGCCAAGATATATTTCGGGACGACACCAGATAAGCTTGATTTGGCACAGTCGGCAATGTTAATCGGGTTGTTGCCGGCGCCAAGTGTTTATTCGCCTATCAGCGGTAACCCGGCATATGCAAAGGAGCGGCAGACGACGGTGCTTGGGCGCATGGTCACAAATGGTTACATTACTGACGCTCAAAAAACGGCTGCGCTTAAAGAGAAGCTGAAGTATCAGAAGGCGAAAGCTCCTATAAACGACAGTGTCGCGCCACACTTTGCACAGATGGTACTGGATGAGCTGTACCAGAAGTATGGAGAGGAAACGGTCACTCGTAGTGGTTATCAGGTGACAACCACGCTTGACCCAAGTGTACAGTCGAAGCTGCAGGCGGCGGTATCTGCCAATATGGCGACGATTAACTACAATCAAGGCCACAACGCTGCTGCTGTTGCCATAGACCCGACTGACGGCGAAGTGCGAGGATTGGTAGGTAGCTACGATTGGAATAATCCAAAGTTTGGCAAAGTAAACATTGCTACGTCGTTGCGTCAGCCGGGTTCGAGCTTTAAACCGATCTATTACGCGAATGCGCTCGCGGAAGGCGTCATAACGCCTGCCACCGTGCTCAAGGACGTTAAAACGGACTTTGGCGGAGGTTATGTGCCTCTCGACGCCGACAAGAAGTTTCGTGGCAATGTGACCGTACGACAAGCTCTGAATCAATCTCTAAATATACCGGCAGTAGAAGTTATGCAGAAATTCGGCATCAGTAATGCCGTAGATGCAGCACGGCGTATGGGTCTGACTTCTATAAAGTCAGATAATAACTACGGACTTTCGCTAGCACTTGGTTCTGCCGAAGTAACACCGCTTGCTCTGACGAATGCGTACGCTGCATTTGCAAACGGTGGCCAGCAATACGATACGACCATCATCAAGAGTATCCAAAGCAAGTATAACGAACAGGTCTTTAAGGCGGACGAAACTTCGAAGCAGGTAATTAGTCCGCAAGGGGCGTTTCTGATTTCTGACGTGTTGTCCGACAACGCAGCTAAAGCGCCAATTTTTGGCAATACTCTTACTACTTACGACGCCAAGACGGGCGCCGTGAAGAAAGTAGCCGTCAAGACAGGCACGACAAACGACGATCGTGACGCATGGACAGTGGGCTATACGCCAAAGATGGCTATAGGTGTGTGGGTGGGCAACAACGACAATGCGCCGATGCTCAACGGTAGCTCCATTATGGCGGGCCCAATCTTTACCAAGGCAATGGGCTCTATACTGGCCGGTGACAATACGAAGTTTCCTGAGCCATCTGGCGTTGTCCAGAAGAGCGTTTGTAACAGTAATCATGGCTTGGCGGATCAGGCTGTTAAAGGTCAGACGTACCTAGAGTGGTTCCTTTCAACGTATCTGCCGTCAGACAAATGTACAGTTATAAAGCCAACACCTACGCCAACTCCAACGCCAAGCCCGAGTACTTCTCCTATACCTAGCCAAGGAATTACACTGAGCGCAAATCCTGAGAGCGGCGCTACCGTAGGAACAACGGTGACGTTTATCGCGACACTTGCCGACAATAACTTATCAGGCGTAGTGACGTTCATGGACGGTGATCTAACGCTTGGACAAAGTCAGGTCTTTAACGGTACGGCGTCATACATAACACCTACAACGAACTGGTCAACCGGACAGCATACGATCATAGCTGAATTTACGCCTTTAGACGGTAGTTCTGGTGATACGATTACTACGTCGCTTAATTATCAGATTACAAATGGAAATAGTGGCAGCAACGGGCACGGCCACAACTTCCCCTTTAATTAGCTAGAACGACTTTTTATTGGTTTCGAAATTGATACGTGTGTACGTTGTACATGGGCGCGGTAGCTGGTGGCGTGTCGTTGAGTGAAGTCAAGGCAACCACGAGTACGCCAAATGAAACGAGCAGTGACACAATACCAAGCACTAGTCCTGCAACCGCTAAGTCATGATTTTGCTTGTTAAATAGTGCAACGACACCGAAAACAATTGCGATGACCGAAACAGGTAGTCCAAAGACCCCGGTCCAAGCTAGTAAAAAGCCAAAGACGCCGACGGTCAAAGACGCGACTGCCAGTCCGCTTGATACAGGTTGTTTTTCTTTCTTGTCTTTTACATCGGCCATAATATGCTCCTTATATTATGTTTAAGTTTATAACACAGTTAGCCCATAGCAGTCCAACTGTGTATAATTAAATATATGATTGCGCATGTCGAGGGAACGGTGACAGAAAAACTTATATCGTCCGTAATTGTGGACGTTCACGGAGTTGGTTATGAGGTGAATGTAGCAGCTGGCGACTACGAACGTGCCACGTTGAACGAAAAGGTGAAATTCTATACCTACCATCATATACGCGAACAGTCTCAGGAACTTTATGGGTTTAGCACACTTGCGGCCAAGAAATTATTTGAATTACTCATAACAGTGCAGGGCGTTGGGCCCAAGGCGGCGCTCTCTATACTATCGCTAGCTGATAGCGAAGTTGTGCGTGGTGCCATTGCTAGTAGTGATAGCGCATTCGTGTCTAAGGCTGCCGGAGTGGGTAAGCGTATAGCGGAACGCGTAGTGGTCGACTTAGCCGACAAGGTTGGATTGCCGCTACGTTATGACAACAACGTGTTCACGGGGGCGTCACAACGAGTTGGCCATACAGATGAAGCACTTGAGGCATTGATGGCACTTGGATATAACCTAGTCGATGCGACAAAGGCCTTAGAGGGAGTGCCGATGGATTTGTCGACGGCCGACAGGGTTACTCAAGCATTAAAGCAGTGATGGTATAATACGCCTAATGGCTATAGAACGAATCGTCGATACGTCCGCACATGATGACGATACCGACGAACAAGTAATCGAGACGACGCTGCGACCGCAGACGTTTGCTGATTATGTAGGGCAGGAACATCTAAAAAAGAATCTGCAACTTGCTATCGCCGCAGCAAAAAAGCGAGGCGAACCGGTCGACCACGTGTTGCTCTATGGGCCACCGGGGCTAGGTAAGACGACTATGGCGACAGTGATTGCTAATGAGATGGGCGCGAATATTCGCGTGACGGCCGGGCCAGCAATCGAACGAGCGGGTGATCTGGCGAGTATACTGACTAATTTGGCTGACGGTGACATATTGTTTATCGATGAGATTCATCGACTTGGACGTACCGTGGAAGAGGTGTTGTACTCGGCGATGGAAGATTTCAAGCTCGATATCGTCATAGGTAAGGGACCAGCGGCTCGAAGTGTGCGATTAGATTTGCCAAAGTTCACGGTTATCGGCGCGACGACTCGGGCGGGTGCGCTCGCAGGACCGTTACGTGATCGTTTCGGTATGCATCATCGTCTAGAATTTTACAAACCGGATGAAGTTCAGCAAATTATAACCCGAGCGGCAGGATTGCTTGGAAGCAAGATTGATCCGCAAGCAGCAGCGATGTTAGCGGAGCGTTCTCGCCTTACACCTCGAATCGCCAACCGCCTGCTGAAGCGCGTACGTGACTACGCGGACATCAATGGCGACGGAATTATTGACACATTGATTACGACAGAAGCACTCAATCTACTTGAAATTGACGATTTGGGACTTGATCCGGCGGATCGTCGGTTGCTTGGAAGCATGTTGGAACATTATGGACACAATCCTGTTGGCCTTACGACGATAGCGGCGTTAACCGGTGATGAAACGACGACAATTGAAGATTTTCATGAACCGTATCTCATGCAAATAGGCCTGATTGAGCGCACGCCGAGGGGCCGTCGCGTGACGTCAAAAGCCGCCAAGCATCTTGGCAAAAATGTTTAGTGAATTGTTAGTTAGTGTGAACGACTTTTTTTGACGTATTCAGCTTCGCTTTGTAGGTCGGCGCGCAGTGTATAGCTTTTGCAGCTGCCTTGCGTATCGCAATTAGTCGCAGTGTAATGGTAGTTCGGACTCTTGCCTGCATTGAGAGCATTGAGGCGCTTCTGAACATCAGTGCTGGCGTCACCTTTGTCTAGGAGTTTCTGCAATTCGTCCTTAGTCAGAATGTCTTTGCCAAGAGTAAAGCCGTCTGGGTCTGTAAATAAGTCTGGGTCAACTGACGGAAGCGTTGCTGAAGTTAATGTGGCTGGGTATGATGAATGTTCTTTGTAGTAGACTTCTTCCAGAGCGTAATACATGGCATTGATTGCTGTCTTGCGTACGGAATCTTGGCTGGCAATGTTTAATTTATTGACTTGTAAAAAAATAAGAAAGCCAGCTAGCGCAAATACGGTGGCGACAACGACTAGCTCGATAACAGTAAAGCCAGATTGTCGAGATGAAGCTGTTGTATTCATTAGCAATATTATAGCAGAAATGCGAGTAAACTTTCATTTCTTGTGCGCGTACGGCTGGAGCCCTGCTTCCTTCGGAATAAATGTGAACATTCATTTCTATCGCTACGTTGAGTTATAATAGAAAGCAGTTTAATAAACGAGGGAGATAGGCACGTGGCGAAAAAGACCGATAAAGCGGCCGTGGCAGATACTGGTACTGCAGCAAGCGAAGGTAAATTGAAAGCCCTAGGGTTGGCGATGGAGCAAATCACTAAGCAATTTGGTGATGGCTCAATCATGAAATTAGGCGAGGCCCATAAGGTTGACGTCGAGTTGATCCCATCTGGCGCATTAAGCTTGGATATAGCACTCGGCGGCGGCTATCCAAAGGGTCGTATCATCGAGGTTTATGGTCCGGAAAGTTCAGGCAAGACGACATTGACGCTACACGCGATTGCCGAAGTGCAGAGGGCGGGTGGTACAGCGGCATTTATAGATGCTGAGCACGCACTTGATCCTGCATACGCAAAAAGGCTAGGTGTCGATACCGACAACCTATTGGTTTCGCAACCTGACAATGGCGAACAGGCGCTAGAAATCGCTGAGACATTGGTTCGCTCAAATGCGGTAGACTTGGTCGTTGTCGACTCAGTTGCAGCTCTTGTGCCACAGGCAGAAATTGACGGTGAAATGGGTGATTCGCACATGGGTCTTCAGGCCCGACTTATGAGCCAGGCTCTCCGTAAGTTGACGGGAATCATTAACAAGTCAAAGACGACGGTTATATTTATCAATCAGATTCGCATGAAGATTGGTGTCATGTTTGGTAACCCTGAAACTACAACTGGCGGTAATGCATTGAAGTTCTACGCTTCTGTTCGTATCGACATTCGTCGAATCGGTCAGATTAAGAGCGGTGAGGAAATCATAGGTAACCGTACGAAAGCTAAGATCGTTAAGAACAAAATCGCGCCACCGTTCAGGAATGCTGAATTTGACATTATGTACAACGAAGGAATCAGCAAAACAGGTGACGTACTTGATCTAGCTGTTCAGCACGAAGTTGTAGGTAAGTCTGGTGCATGGTTTGACTACAATGGTGAAAAAATCGGCCAAGGCCGTGAGGCGGTAAAGACATTTCTGAAGGCAAACCCGAAGGTTTTGGATGAGATTGACAAGAAGGTTCGAGAAAAAGTAGCCCAAGCAGAGGCGTAGTAAAAGTGCATGGAAGCCAATAACAGTACAGAAACAGTATTCTGGGTTAATAGGTTTTCCGAGCACACAATACGGAAGGTTTTAGAGGGTTTTCGAATACTTGAGCCGTCTAAAAAGCAGTCGATGACGATATTGTCAGCAACTAAGATAGACGAACTAGAGGATCAGCAGCTGCGAGAATCTCTGAAGCGGCAACTACAAGATGTAAGAGAGGGGGCTCTGGTAATGGAACTTCCCGTAGCCCACATGCCTCATAAAAGGTTTAGCCATTCGTATTCGGTATCGACGAAATCATCGTCTGGTACTGTTCAAGAACGGATGACTTCAAGCTAGTCGTGAAAATAACAGGTATCTCCGCACAACAAAAAGACGTAAATCGCGTCAATATCATGGTGGACGGAAAATTCAGATTTAGTTTGGATATCACTCAGGTCGTTGATTTGAAAATCAGAGTCGGCAACGAGTACGATGAATCGGAAATTGCTGAACTGGAAGCGGAGAGTCAGTTTGGCAAATTGTACGCTAGAACTCTGGAGTACTGTTTCATTCGGCCGCACTCGTCACGAGAGATAAGGGATTACCTCTACCGAAAAACAACGCGTAACACCAAAGTAAGAAACCGTAGAACTGGCGAGTTGAGTGAGCGGCTGGGCGTGAGCAAAGAGATGACCGCACGAGTGTTTGATAGGTTGGTGGCGCGTGGTCATGTTGATGACGAGAAATTTACACGTTTTTGGGTTGAAAACCGTAATGTACGAAAAGGTACAAGTCGCCGTAAGATACAAGCAGAACTTGTCGCCAAAGGTGTGGACCGTACAATTATCGAGAACTGTATTAACGAATCGGATCGTAATGACCAAGACGAGCTTCAAAAGATTGTACTCAAAAAACGTTCAAAGTATCCTGATGAAGAGAAATTTATGCAGTATCTTGCCCGTCAGGGCTTTTCTTATGACGATATACGAGCAGCATTGACCGACAGTTAACAATTATTTCGTTTCAATGATTTCTGGCTGCGGTTTTGTTTGCCGGAAAGGATTAACATAGTGATGTCTTAGGTTCGCATGGGCTTTGCTTTTGCTGTCCCCTGATCTAACAATGATAGTAGTGTCGTTGACTTCAACGATTTGTCCCCTATGAATAAGAAGTTCGTCGTTATTAAAACTTTTTAATAGAGGCCGCTTTACGATTAATTGTTGAACAACAAAGCTATCGACGTCTACGACGTAATCGGCCACCTTGCCAAGCTTTCTCTTTTTTTCATCGATTACTTGTTTTCCTTCTAATGCATATTCCATTTCATAGATTGCTTTGTCTGTAATTATATCGTCAGGCTCTAGAAATTCTTCACTACTGTCGATGATCATGCCGAGACTACCGATTTCACGTATGTCCACTATTCTTAGATAAGATGGATCATGATCGAGATGAGGTCCTGTTATTTGGTAGGCGATAACTGACAGATTGTGTGGATTAATAACAGGTACGCTTGTACGAGCAAGTTCTTTGCCTGTTTGGAGCCCCATGATTGGCGTATCGATAAGCTGAGCGCTGCTTAGTAGCATATCTTTAGTATACCGTTACCGAAACAAAGTCCCAATACACTTTAGCAATTCGCTACTCTACAAACGGATTAGGCCGTGGTGAAGGAAGTTTTAAGGTGGTTTTATCATTACCACTGTCACGCAGTGCTTTGATCTTATTAACCGTGTCCTCGTCAAACTTGTCAATAGTACTTGTAGGTACGTTAGTGGGCTCAGGCTGTCCAAGTGTAATCTGGTAGAGCGTGAAGGTGGCATAAGAGAGAAGTAGTCCTATAGCCGAAACAACGATAACTGTGTGGTGTTGAACAAAGAAGGTTCGTATAGCTTTGGTTAATGTATAGAGTTGAGGCGTCATCGTGTATATACCTTTATGCTAATCGGATTAACTACCACTTGATTATTGGTTGCATTTTTTGACATCGATATACCCGTAAGTTGCATTTTTGTAAGATTTGACTCAATTGAATAGATAAAGTTCATAATAGCACTGTAAGAAACGGGGCTTTTTATACTAATTGATGCTTCTGTTGTTTTGAGGCCGGCTATCGAAGTTGCCGTACTTGCAGCGGATTGAGTTGAAGGCGTATCACTTGCCCCGAAAGAAAATCCTGTAATTGTGACGCCGGCTGCGGCCGCGTATGACGATATGTCGTCAATAATTTGATTTTGGTATTGGTAGTGTGTACTGTCGGCAACGATTTTCTCTGCTCTCGTTACGGCGACTTTGTTGATTTCAAGTTCATCTTTAAGTTTTTGGAGTTGAGTAACTTCATTGGAACTTACAGTGGCGGCCACATTGTCCGCACTTACTTGGTTTGAGTAATTGACTAAGAATAAGCGGAAATACCAGAATCCAGTACAAGCAACCAGTACGAGTAGCAGAATTGATGCCATGAGTATAACCTTTAATTTCGTTGCTGACAGTCCTTTTAGTTGATTGCTTATCATTACATATCCACCCTATTCAACTTAGCGCTTATCACAAATGAGACAGGATAATTTCCGTCTGGGCTACCGCCGCCATCCGTGAGTGCTTGGAAAAAAACGTTGCTGAAGAGTTTTGACGACTGAAAGTTTGCTTTAAGTTTGGTAGCATCTGCATAATTGCGCGCATGAGCAGAGAATGAACTTTGCTGCCCGAATGTAGAGTCGCTGAGGTTTAGGCTGTCTAAGACGACGCCGCTAGGTACGAGCTTAGTAATTGAGTTGACGATACTCGTATAGCTGACTGCATTTGAAAATATGGTTTTAGCAACCGCAAGATTATTTTTGTAATTTGTAGCTTGTTGACGAACGCTCGCATAATTTGAAGCTTTGCTACTATTGTCGGTGCTTGTACTGACGGCGCCCGACTGAGTGGCATGGAGGATGAAATAAAACATTGCACTGAAAAGTACCAAGACACCAATGGCTACAAGTACCATAAAGTTGTATCGAAGGAGGACGACGTTCATACGGCCGGCGCGGATGTTGCGTTTTTCTTCGTCTGGTAGTAGATTAATCATTTCCACATCGCTCCCTTAGGAATGTTGGCGAGCCCTGCTACGCTTATATAGCGTGATCGGAATTGTTTTGCTGGCTGTGGCAATTCACCAAAATCTAAATCTTGCCAAGGGTTTGCGGTACGTGCGGGCATTACGAGCTCGTCTGTAAAGAAATCGCCGATACCGGGAACATTACTACCGCTACCAACAACGAGCACTTGTTCAAGCCGCCTTTCGTTGCTAATACGCTCGTTATAATAGCGAATTACTTTACGTGTTTCAGTGATGATGTTTCGAAGAGATGGTCGCAGTGCGCTAGCTAATTTTGCTTGCTTTGGGCCTGAGGAGAGACCGTTAAGCACCTTTAGTTGGTGTGCATTTTCGAGTGTGACGCCTAACTTTTTCGAGATATCAAGCGTGAACGAGTTGCCTCCTGTCGGGACGCCACCGGTTATTCTAATGGAACCGTCTAGTACGGCTATGTCAGTGTTTGTCGCGCCTATATCAACGATGACTGTCGGCAAGTAACCTTCCTCGGTTGTTTTAAGGACTCGTGCTACGGCATTTATGGCTGGTTCGATCATTGTCGGCGTGAGACCAACGGCCTTGCAGGCGTCGAGTGTTGTGTCAACAAGCTTTCGAGGTACTGCACTCATTATGACCGTGAGTAGATCACCATTGCGCTCAATAATTTCATAATCAACATAAAGCAAGGGCATTGGAATCGGTATATACTGTCCAACTTCAAGTGATACGGCTTCCTTAAGTGTTCTTTCTGCATTTGCCGGTACGGTAAAGGTACGCGAAAATGTTCGAGCGGTCGGGATACCGACGACTATTTGATCACTGACAAGATTACCGACAAGCTTACGTTCAAGCAGCGTCTGTAGACTTTTTACAAGGTAACTTCCTTCACCGTCGAGAGCTTTTTTTATCTGGGCTGGATCAAGATCCATGACACCATAACCAGTTACGAACTGGCGTTTAATATCTATGGACATGATTTTCATGTCGGTACTGCCAATGTCAAGGCCGACAAGAGGTTTATCGTTAAAGAATAGCTTGTTCATTTCATGATGCCCACGTATATTTTTACAAAGTTTATTGTAGCATGGCCGTACTGCTTATGGCTAGTCATCTTATTACTGAATTTGGTTCGCTAAGTTGGCTATCGGGCCCATTACACTGGCGGCGATCAAACCGACTGCACCACCCATGATGACGATCATGATTGGTTCTATGATCGAGCTTAGGCTATTGATGGCCTCGTCAACTTCTTCCTCGTAAAATTCGGCAACCTTAATGAGAACCGTATCTGTCTGGCCGGTTTCTTCACCGACTGCGAGCATTTGTGAAACGATCGCCGGATACAGTCCGCCATCTTCGAGTACTCTTGATAGTTGTTGCCCGTTTTTAACTTTGTCGACTGCACTTAGGAGAGATTCTTCATATACGACATTTCCAAGTGCGTGAGCGGTAACCGTCATGGTTTCAAGTATGGTAACGCCTGCGCCACTAAGAGCCGAAAAAGTTCGTGCAAATCGTGCGACAACGACTTTACGAATAACTCCGTTAATTGCCGGTATTTTGAGGACGATAGTGTGGAATACTTTTCTACCGGCGGGTGTTTTGATGTATCGCAACAATAATGCGACACCGCCAACAGTGGCGGCGATGACAAATACACCATATTGCAACATAAATGAGCTGGTGCCAAGCATGAATAAAGTCAGGGCAGGTAGCTGTGCGCCAGGTCCTGCAAGTGAGCCGATAATCTCGCCGATTTTAGGGATGACGAAAAGCATTAAACCAAAGAACGCCAATACGGTAATAACGAGCAGGACCATAGGGTATGTCATTGCTCCCTTTACCTTTTTGCGTATGGTAGCATTTTTTTCTTGCTGTAACGCCAATCGTTTTAGGATTTCGTCAAGAATACCGGCAGTTTCGCCAGCTCGCACCATGTTGACATAGACATCGCTAAACGTTTTAGGGTGTTTTTCAAGAGCGCTACCGAGTGTCGATCCTTCCTCAACTTCGCGGATGACTTCGCTTAAAATTTCTTTTAAAGCAGGGCTTTCCGAATGTTGTTCAAGTGAATTAAGCGATCTTAGGAGGGGTACGCCAGCTCCAACCATGGCACTTAGTTGTCGAGTGAAGATAACGAGGTCGTCAGACTTAACCTTCGTAGAATGCGTAAGACTATTGAGAAATGGTGATGATTTTTTTTCTGGAGTTATGCTCAACGGTCGAAGATTTTGCTTTTTCAGGGATTCGATAACAGCGGCTTCATCTGCTGCGTCGATGCTGCCTTTTGTTGTCTTGTTCGACCTTTCCGTTGTTGCTACATATTGAAATACAGGCATGTTTATTCCTTTGTCACTCTTAAGACTTCTTCGATAGTTGTTTGCCCGCGCAATGCTTTTATCAGGCCGTCAATCTGCATTGTTAACATTCCTTCTGATATAGCTTGGTTTTGGATTTGCGCACTTGTAGCATTCGTAGTTATGAGTTTCTGCATTGCCGTAGTGTTGTTGAGTACTTCAAAAATACCAATACGGCCCGAAAATCCATCATGTTTACCATTTTCATCTTCATAATCGGTAGGCTTATAAAGCGTATGAATACCTTCGGGTGTGGTGCTCAGTGGCGTGTCGCCTCCGATGCCGGCGGCTGCGGCTCGTTTTTCCAGCTCATGTATGTAGCTCATGTCTCGGTCGGACTGCAGATTAAAGAGGTGGGTAATTGCTTGCTTCTCCTCGTCGGACGGCTGGTAGGCTGTTCGTGTTTGTTTTTCTAGTTTGCGTACAAGGCGCTGGCCGACTATAGTCCTGACGGTGCTGGCAATTAAGAATGGTTCAATGTCCATGTCGAGGAGACGCGGCAAGGCGGTTGCGGCGTTGTTGGTGTGTAGCGTACTAAAGACAAGGTGTCCTGTCAGCGCAGCCTGAACTGCTAGGTTTGCCGTTTCGGCGTCACGAATCTCACCGACCATTATGATGTTTGGATCTTGACGTAGTAGCGCGCGAAGGCCGCCTGCGAATGTAAGACCTGCTACTTCATTTGTCTGAGTTTGGTTGATCCCAGGTATTCGATATTCTACCGGGTCTTCGATTGTACTGATGTTGACGTCAATTTTATTGAGTTGGATGAGTGCTCCGAAAAGACTAGTAGATTTACCGCTTCCTGTTGGTCCGGTGATAAGCACCATGCCGTGTGGTTCGTTAATCGCATCAGTAATTGTTTCCATGGCATAGCCCCAGTAACCCAAGTCTTCTAGGCTAACCGCTTGATTTGATTCGTCTAAAATACGCATGACGACTTTTTCACCGTCTGCAATAGGCAGCGTGCTAACACGCAAGGCGTACTGTTTGCCAGTGATATTTACCTTAAAGCGGCCGTCTTGAGGTACGCGGCGTTCGTCGATTTTAAGATTTGACAAAATTTTGATACGACTAACTAATGCTGCGTGGACATTACGCGGCAATCGGTTCACTTCTTTAAGGATTCCGTCAATACGGTATCGGATTTCGACAAAGTCTTCACGGGGTTCTATGTGGATGTCGCTGGCGTTGCTGCGAATGGCGTATTCAAGCAAAAGGTTAATCGTTTGAGCGATGGGTGAGTCTTCGCTCACGTCTTCGTCTCTGACCGATTCTACTTTTGTCTGCTCCTCGACGCGCTGCGTGTCGATAACATCGGATAACTCCTGGTCAACGCTACCGCGATATTTCTCTAAAGCAGCCTCGATATTAGCGCGTGATGCTATGTAGGTCTTCGTATTTGCGCCTATTTGCTTTTCGATAAAGTCTACAGCTTGGACGTCGTCAGGGTCTTCCATGGCTAGGTGCATGAGACCGTTGCTGTCCACTTGGAACAAGACAGCGTTATATTGGCGAGCAATTCGTTCGGGGATTTTCTCTAATAGCTCAGGGGTGATTTCTTTGGGGTTTAGTTCTATGTAGGGTATGCCTGTGTACTCTGCAAACAACTTGGTGAGAGTTTTGTCGTCGACGACATTTTTTTCAATCGCCAATTGATACATTGGTTTATGTGTATTAGCGCTCTCTGTTTTGAGGGCTGCTATATCTGCGTCAGAGAAGCGTTTACTTTGTGTGAGAAGCTTCTCTAATGTCCCATCCGATATATGCATAATCATTTCCATTATAGGAAAGTTAATTTCAAATTGCTAGAGTCTTTTATAAGTAAGGTTTTGTGCCGGAACCGCTATGGGATATAATGAATAAAATGATAGAGGTATCGAGTGAAAAGCAAATGCAGATTTATGGCGAACGTCTTGGCCAGTTACTGGCGGGTGGCGAGGTTGTAGAACTAGTAGGTGACGTAGGAGCTGGTAAAACAACGTTTGTGCGGGGCGTAGCTCGCGGTATGTCTGTGGATGAAACAGTTCAAAGTCCGAGTTTTACGATTAGCCGTATTTACGAAGCATCCGATGGCCGTCGTCTTGTACACTACGATTTTTATCGACTCAGTGATCCCGGCATTATGGAAGATGAACTTGCCGAAACTGTTGGTACTGATAAAACTGCCGTTGTTATTGAATGGGCAAACTCGGTCGCCGATACTCTTCCCGAGGATAGATTAACTATCTCTATCACGGTAACCGGAGAAAATACTCGCCAGTTATCACTTTCTGGAAGTGGTGAGGTTGGCCAGCGATTGGCGGAGGCACTTGATGATCATTCTGCTTGATACTTCAACCGCGGTTTGTCGGCTGACGCTTGTAGAAAATGACGAGCGGAAAGAATTTGAATGGCAGGCGGATAGGCAACTTGCTAGGAGTCTACTGAAGTGGCTGAGTGACCAATTGGCAAGCCAAGGAAAGGCCTGGCGAGATATTACTGGAATTGGTGCATTTTTAGGCCCTGGTAGTTTTACGGGTCTTAGGATTGGACTAACGGTACTTAATACGCTCGCCGATAGTCTGTCTGTCCCCATTGTCGGGGCAACTGGCGATGCCTGGCAGGGCAAGGCACTGGAACGTTTAGTAAGTGATGAAAATGATCAGATCATCCTACCTTATTATGGTAGCGATGCAAAGATTACAACGCAACGTAAATAGCCTTGCTATTCATCATCGCTTGGCGCTACAATAAGTCAAGTTTGTAATAACGCAGACTCCGATAATTTACTGAATACATGGCGTTCGCCGACCGACTCAACGACTGATTTACCAGAACTCGACTCCGGCGAGACGGACGCAGGAAGGATACACATGATTGAAGCAATCATCGCCGCAGTGGTTGGTGCTCTTTGTGGTGTGAGCGGCACAGTCGTATACACCCGCAACCGAACGGAGGCGAGTAAAAATAAGGCCGAGCAAGCGCTTGCGAAGGCTCAGGAAAAGGCAAGTCAGATAGTACTTAAGGCTAAAGATGAAGCCATTGAACTAGAGAATGAACGTCGCAAAGAATTAAAGAAAACCGAAAATCGGTTAGCTGATCGCGAAACAACACTCGACAAGAAACTTGACGAACTTGACAAGCGGGCGGAAAAACTTCGAAGTCAAGAGAGCGAAGTTGAAAACCTCAAAGACGAGATTCGCGACATCAGAAAACGTCAACAAGAGAAGTTGGAAAAAATTGCCAAGTTGTCTAAGTCTGATGCTGCCGACAAGCTTATGCAGATGACTGAACATGACATCAAGAACGATCTGAGGGGGTTGATCTCTAAACTTCAGAAAGACGCAATGGATGACGCTGAGGAGCGTGCGCAGACCGTTATTTTGACCGCTATGGAGCGTATGAGCTCTGAAGTTACAGCTGAGCGTACGGTAACAGCTATTAAGCTGGTGGACGAAGAGATGAAGGGGCGAATCATTGGCAAGGAAGGCCGAAATATTCAGTCGCTGCAACGTGCGACAGGCGTAGATATTTTGGTTGACGATACGCCTGGTATGATCGTGCTTTCTAGCTTTGATCCAATTCGTCGTCAGGTTGCTCGCTTAAGTCTTGAGATGCTCATGAAAGATGGGCGTATTCACCCGGGCCGCATCGAAGAAGTCGTTGCTAAAGCTCAAAAGCAGATTGAAAAAGAAATTAAACAGGCTGGTGAGGACGCGGCGCGTGAAGTTGGCGTGACTGGTATTCCGCGTGAAATGCTGCAGTTGCTTGGCGAGCTAAAATTCCGCACATCGTACGGTCAAAACGTTCTTATGCATAGTACCGAAATGGCACATTTGGCCGGACTTATAGCTGAGGATATTGGTGCTGATGTCCGTACTGTTAAGATTGCTACTCTGTTGCACGATGTTGGCAAAGCAGTAACACATAAAGTTGAAGGCAAACACCATCACATCGGTGCTGAGATGGCTCGTAAATATGGCATGAAGGAAGAGATTGCTCATGCGATTGAAGCGCATCATGACGACGTTGAGGCTACGACACCTGAAGCGTTAGTCGTTCGTGTAGCAGATGCCTTGTCGGCTGCACGCCCGGGTGCGCGCAACATTAGTGCCGAGAACTTTGTCGAGCGTATGAAAGACCTAGAGAACATTGCAAATGGTTTCAAGGGAATCGACAAAGCATACGCCATAAGCGCAGGCCGTGAAGTTCGCGTTATCGTCAGGCCGGAGAATGTTGATGACCTTAGCGCCATCAAGCTCGCCCGAGACATCGCAACAAAGATTGAGTCGACCATGCAGTATCCAGGTACTATCAAGGTCAACGTTATTCGTGAAACTCGAGCAATAGAGTTTGCTAAATAAACGTAAAACAAAAAATAACCTCACATTTGTGAGGTTATTTTTTTGTCTCGAAAAAATTAATAGAAATAACTCACAGTAAGATGGTGTGGTTTAAGTGATGGGTCGCTTCGCATGTCCTGGCTAATTAGCCATAGTGATACGTCGATGTCAGCAATCGTCATGTCCGGTAATAGCTCGCTGAGATTCTTACATGCAGCGATGGTCGCGGCGCGGATCTCAACTTCTTCCGTTGAGCCGCTTGGGAGTAACTGCTTGCCTATGATTTTTTGACTAAGCGATTGCGAATATTGTAAAACGCCATAATGTTCGAGAATTTGAGGTAGGCGATAGTCGGCGAACACTGTCAATTTGTGAGTATTTTTTATAGCAAAATCAGGGTATTTTTGAGTAAGCTGCGACAAGTCGTTTGGTAAAATTTGAGCGCGTTTTAGTATCCAAATCCACTTACCCTCATACCATGCGCCATCGCGGTAGCTCGTCAGCGCGTGCGTTATCTCGCGAGCAATCGTAGGCGCATCAAAATCACATGCTTTTAAAAAAAGGTGCGCACTACCTTCATGTTTACGTAGCAAAAAATTAGCTGCATCGACGATATTGTTAACGCGCCATTCTAATAGAGGGATCTGAATATTGTCTTGTCCTCGGAATATGTTTGCGGCTTGCGACAGTGTCAGCTCTGACATAAATTGTGGATCATAAATAGGCACGCCATCGTCTAATGCTTTTGCAAATGCATTTCTCAGCCCATACCATCCACCGCTTGACTGGCTATTATGTTCGAACTTCCATTTGTCTTTATCATCTTGCGCCCAGAAGCAAAAGTTCGCGGCTGTTTCGAAATAGACAAGGTTAATGTCTTTGTCTAAATCATCAGTGCTGCCAAACGCATCCTCAACATTATCGAATCCTTTTAAAAAACGTTGTCGTACTGGTTCGGCAAGTGCTTTTAGCCCCGCGTCGTCAATCGTCACGTCGTGAGCATGTTCCACGACAAAGTTGGCCGAATCCCATACGTCTGAAGGGGTATTAAGTGTGTCTAGTTCCATGTGTTTAGTATAGCAGTAACCGCAGCGTATGGACTCGTGTGGCAAATTGACTTGGGTAGTAATATAGTATATAATTTTGGCTCATGGAAACGCCGAATCATGAGTAGGCGCTTCTCGTTCGTAAGGATAATAGTCTTGTGAGAAGTTACGACTACCGGAATACGCCTCCGCACGAGGTTGAGCCGAAGAAGTCAATTGACGCGGCGAACATTGAAGGTTCGGTGACGATTTTTACTTCGCGCGGTGTGGAGTTTACACTTCACCGTGTTTCTAGAAGTATGCCACCTCGTTTTTATCAGATGTTTTCCGACCGGACAGACATTCCGGTTATAAGTAGCGAGCTGAATTCAGCATATGGCGAGCCGTACGCAACTTTCATGATTTTAGGCAATGTATTGACTGAGCGAGCTGAGATGGTACTCATAACTGATGATGGTTATGAAGTGGAATATAGCGTGCGACGATTCAGCGTAAAAGAACCACCGGATTCACCTGAGCCATGGCGTAGAAACGGCAGGTGTGGATTTCAAAAAACTACGAGGAATCGGCATCTGGCTAATTCCATCCAATCCTAACCCATTGGGCCCTACAGCAATGTATGGGCCCTTTTAATTTCCGGAATCGAATGAGAGCAGGTAATCTAACGCTGTCAAAGCTAGAGCTTCATTTCTACGGAGTACTTTATTTGTTACTATCGCGTCGGCTAGGTCATGATGACGATTATTTGCTGCGACATCAGCAAGTCTATATACATGTGGTTTGATGGTAAAAACAATGAAACGCCGGTTTTCACTCGGTAGACGAGTAAGAGTTTCGCGTTCAGTTCGTAAATATATCTCATTGCCGGGATCACTTATAGTTGCTGGATCGAGTTGTGGTTTTGATGAAGGAAATATTGCGAGAGCAGAGTTTTGCTCTAGAAATATATTGTTCCTTGCAAACTGCCTTTCTGGAAACTCAGGCAGACTTATGAGTGATCGATCGACAGTTGCTTTTAGTCTGTCACTATAGCCTGCGACTTTTGCGTGCACCTGATCCATGCCTAGCCCTATGAATTTAGGCAGATCCCAATCGGTTGGAGATGCGACGAAGCCCGCGGCCATGATGTGTCGTTCGTCATCCTGCTGTTCGACCATACATATATCTTCTTGGCCAAGTAGGCCAGAAATTGCAAGTGCGTCCAAGCTGGAATTATCCGTATTTAGGCTGAATCTTTCGTCTGTGATTTTATTGATGACATGCGAATTTTCAAGCGTGTAGGCGTCTGGGTATTGATAGGCTAAGTAGTCGGCCTGCAAGACAAGTAGACGTGACGCGGCTGTTTGAACGGCCGTTTCGCCGATTCGTAAAACGCTGTCGGGATTTCGTATAAATTCTTTTCGTCTTAAATCTATCGACTCTGCAAGCTCGTTGTCTGGCCAGAACCACGGCAAAAACCGCTTGCTTTCATATTTTTGTTCTGCAATTGGTGACATCCTTCGCATGTTTGGCGCCGGGGAGGTTTTATTAATGAACATGTGGTTGTGTAAATATTCCACATTGGTTGAAATGACTGCATTACTTTCGGTTCTATGGTCCATTTGAAGATAGTTTAGGTGAGTGTGGGAGTGCGGGCAAGCTTGAGGGGGATGATGTGATGAAAGGACATCGGCTAAAGCCTTTTCCGTTCACTCGCTTAAGAAAATACCTTAGGTGCTTTCTTTCGCTTCGTTCACTACACCAAACCTTCGTTCATTTTTGCTGAAGCAAAAATCGAAGGTTTGAATCTCCGCCACGAACCATAGAAAAACGGCCATCTACAGACGGCCGTTTTTCTATGGTCGGCTCGAAGCGACAGTCGTCGAACCTACGATCAAGACAGTTTATATAAGATTTTGCGAAACTATCAGACTTTTAAAGACAGACTGGACAGATTGCATCACGTGCTCGATATTGTCGTAAAACCCGAAGGTTTAGATCTCATAAAGTTTACTCCGTAAAAGTAGTATAATATAGGTATTATGAGCGATACGGACGATACCAAAGAAAAAGCTATCATTGAACCGTCACAGGCGGTGGAGTTACCGCCACAACAGTCGGCAACCGATACAAGCAACTGGGATAATAAGGTTTCAACTGACCCAAGCGGTGAAAAGTACATACGTACAATAGACGAAGAAGATCTACTTTAAGTCTAGACGCCCCCCTACCTATCAAAGGTGTATTTTTAGAAAAGATAGTAAACGCACTACTAAGCTAAATTATTGCCGACGAGTAAAAACTGGTTTGTTTCCGTATGCCCAACAATAATGGGTGAGAACAGAGGTAAACTTGTTGGGAAGTCCCAACAACGATCAAACGAAGTTTAGAGAATTGACAAGTAACCATAACCATTTTGTAAATACTGAATTATGGTATACTTGGCCTATGAAATTAGCAGAAATAAAAATTAGAGGCTACAAGTCTATAGACGAGCTTGATTTCCCCATACAAAAGTACGGAAAGAGCTACGCCACCATCTTATTGGGTAAAAATGAAACAGGTAAAAGCAACGTTCTTGACGCAATTGCAATGACCAAACTGGCGGATAGCAAGGAGGGTGAAACCAGTTTCACGAAAATTAGGAACAGAAAAACCAAGCCAAGCAAAGTTTCTGTACTGTTTAACTTTTCCGTTGAGACTACCGATGACTATAAGACCGCTCTTATTGAGGCGCCTAATATAGAGTTACCCGATAGTCTCGTGAACAGCATCAAACTTACCAATATAGTAAAAGAGGCGTACATAAAAGACGGCGATGACAAGTATGGTGTTAGTTTTGATTTTCTCTACGATACAGTCCCTCGATTGAGCACTTACGGCGTCTTGTTTGCCACAGAACAGGTGCCAGCACAAGCCACAACACCACCTACTCCTGCAAAAACTGTTGAAAAAATCACGGTCAAAAAGCTGGCAAGTATCACAGAAAAAGAGGAGGCAGACAAGTACTTAGAATTGAGTGATGATTTACTAAAAGGAATAATTGAAAAAGCACTCGTAGGCTTCGCAACAAAAAACACCAAAGTGGTTGTAGACAGATGGGAATACGAGCCTAGGTATTTAATCCAAGACAAGATTAAACTAGACGATTTTGTCCAGAATGAAGATAATATACCACTTGAGAACATATTTTACCTTGCTGGTTATAAAACATACGATGAAATTGCAAAGGTAATCGAAGAGATAAAAAAAGATGACAATGAGAGACGTAGCTTAAGTACAAACTTAACCAAAAAAGCCACTGAGTATTTACATAAAAAGTGGAAAGAACACAAGGTTGATATAGACGTAGAGGTAAGTACGGATTACACCGTCAGGGTGACTGTTCAAGATGAAGCTGACACTGGTAACTATTATGATATGATCGACAGAAGCCAAGGCTTTCAGCAGTTTGCTTCACTTTTATTTAGTATCTCTATAGGCAGTGCTTCGGGTAGTGTTAAAAATCACGTGATCCTTATTGACGAGCCTGAAGTTCACTTACATCCGTCTGGAGTGAGACATATGAGAGATGAGCTATTGAAAATCGGCGAGAGTAATTATCTTTTCGTCTCTACCCATTCCAATTTTATGATAGACGGCAAGCAGAAAGAGCGCCACCACCTGCTTACAAAAGGTGACGATAATTCGACTGAAAAAAAGCAAATCAAGACAGAGGAGAACATCAACAATGATGAAGTTCTCGAAACTGCATTCGGGATAAACATTATTCTAGATTTTGTATCACCCCACCTATTGCTCGTAGAGGGTGACGACGACAAACAACTACTTGAAAAAGCTCTCAGTGTAGTCAAGCCAGATAATGATATAAAGATTAGCAACGGCACAGGTTCTAATATAGTAGCTGATGCTTCTCGGTTAGCCTTCCACGATGTTATACCATTGGTTGTGTCAGACGACGATGACGACGGAAGGCAGTATCAAACTGACATACAAAAAATCGGTAAGAATGACTTTAAAAACAAAGCCTTTACGCTCTATGGTTTAACCAGCGACATAGCAGAAAAGGGTACTATTGAAGATGCAATTCCAATTGGTTTTGTTCAAGACAAGTCTAACGAGGTTCTACACGATAACGGCTTTTCCGACATAGCGCTCGACCCCTCCTCTCCGTTTTGCGAGCAAATAAAGTTACACCTTCGAAAAGAGATAAAAGATGTCAGGGGCAAAGCTAAGACGGTTAAAGTTAATAACTTGACTGCTGTAATTAAAGGTAAGGCTACTGAGTATCCTATAAAAGATATATCGGCTACGACTTCACCTATATTGTTCAAACTAGCAGAAGCAATACTAGCTAAGTTTGAATTAGCTGACGTCAAATAATTACGTCACTTTGATATTGTATTTTACAGACGATTAACGGCCTTGTTCGTTGCGTATGTTCGTATTTGCAAAACCACGCTTTGCCATAGCTTCGTCAAAAGTCTTGTCCATATACAACATATCGCCAATCCAGCCGATGAAAAAGTAGTTTGCTGATACACTTCTCCAGAAGGCGCCCTTGGCGTTGCCTAGATACCAGCGGTTAATCGGCAGTATAAAACTACAGTAGGTTAATGTTTTGTAAGTTTTGCGGTCTTTCATATTAGACATTCCTGTTTAGTTACTATTAACCGTTAGAGTGTCTTAAATAAAAAGGGACACCGCCAACGGTGTCTAAACTGTTTTTTCCGCAATAAGCTTTCACCTACTGTTTCGGGCGATGCCCCTTTCTAAGGTGAAATGCCCCGAACGGAAAAACCGACGGTTTCTTATTGCGTATTTTACAGTTTAGACAAGGTCTATTATAGCACCGTGTTTGGTGAAGAAGAATTATTGTATAATATGTTATAATCTAGACTAGACCTTATCTGTAAAAACACAGATGGGAAGGATAAAAATGACGCAGTTTGATGAGCTATATAAGGCTTTATACGGAGCCAATCCACCCCAAAAGAAGCCTGTACCGTCGGCTAGCTTGTCTGCGTTTTTGCGTCCCGTACAGCCAGCGCCCCGAGTTAACACGGGGTTTTTAGGTTCACAACAAAAACCCCTTGTTAAGTTCAGAAAGCCAAAGGTTTTTGTTAGTTTTGACTATGAGCACGACCGTATATACAAACAAGCTCTTGATATGTGGGATGCAAATAAGCGTTTCGATTTTACGTTTCAAAGCCACACCCCAAATGAAATACAATCCTTCAACGTGGGTCGCATAAAAGCCGTTCTTACAACCAAAGTCAAAGAAGCTACCCACGTTATTGTGCTAGTCGGCAAATATGCCAATCAGGTGCACCCCGACACGAAGCTTATAGGTTTTCGAAACTGGATAAACTTTGAAGTTTATCAAGCCAGACTTTATAAGAAGAAGATCATCTGTGTAATGCTAGATAACAACAACACGTTACCCGAGTGGTTAGTGAACTCTGGTGCAACTCTGGTGAGGAGTTTCAATGAAAAAGACATAATAGAGGCACTTAAAAAATAACTTTTTATTATGACTAAATTATCAGAAGACACAAAGCTATCCGTACTAAGTGAACACTATAACAACACTGTTGATGGCTTTAAGAAACTTGGCAAGTCAAGAGAGTGGAACTTTACTGCAATACTTCTATTGCTCGTTGTAATGGCTTTCCAGTACGTATCACCAGATCAGTCGGAAAGCGTACTTACCCAACTTGTTCAGAAACAACTCGGCGTAGACGTAAGCATTAGCATTAGAGTGATTGGATCGCTTGTCTGGTTTGCTTTATTGTATGTTGCGATTAGGTACTTTCAGAGTGTTATTAACATTGAAAAACAGTATAACTATACCCACCAGTTAGAGAAAGAACTGGCGAAGAGTTATAAGGGTAAAGCGTTTACTCGTGAGGGTAAGGCATATCTCAATAACTATGCAATTTTCTCTGACTGGGTACATATTGTTTATTGGTATATTTTCCCAGCACTTTTCCTGCTAGCTATTACCGCAAAAATTGCAGGCGAATGGCTTGTTGACGCCTCTAACTTAACTTCCGTACTTCTAAATACGCTAATTTACGTATCTCTCTTTTTATCAACAATTTTGTACGTATACTCTTTACATAAAACAAAGAAGAACACTGAAAAGGACTTACGACAGTAGACTTTGACATAGGCTTCATCATATACCACAAAACAGTTGAACCTAGACACAAGGTATAATGGTAGAAAATATGGCTACAGATGATAAAAAAGCTAAACCCTACGCGAGACAAGAGCTCACACCTCTTAGTGATGAGCAATTAAAACAAGCGGAGCAAGTTGTTGCAGAGAGCCTTAAAGACAACCCTGAGCTATTTAACCTGCCTGATACCAAATACACCGTCGATAGCCTTGTAGACTTCTTTGTACAGTCCCTAGAAGGTAGTAGAAAGATATTACCCAAAGAAAAAAGACGATATGTTATTTACCTACGTAAATCTACAGACGATGAAAGAAAACAAGTGAGGTCTATCGAAGACCAACGGAAAGAGTGCTTAGATCTAGCAAAGAGGCTTGATATAAAAGTTAGACCAGAGGATATTTTCGATGAACGGTGGTCGGCTAAAACCTCTGGTAAACGTGACATTTTCAACGCTATGATGAACGGTTTTGAGATTGGCAAATACCACGGTTTAATCTCGTGGTCACCTGATCGTTTATCACGAAATATGTTAGAGGGTGGACAGATTATCGAACACGTCGACCACGAAAAGATACAGGATCTGCTGTTTTGCACCTACGCCTTCGATAACACCCCAAATGGCAAGATGATGCTAGGCATCTTGTTTGCCACATCGAAGCAATATAGCGATAAGCTAGCCGTAGATGTTGCACGAGGTATTACGGGTGCTATTCACGAGGGAAAGTATGTCGGACTTGTTAAAAAAGGCTACTATGCAGATATTGACACAGGTAGGTTTATGCCAGATGGCGTGCACTGGCAACTATTACGCCAAGCCGTTGCAATGAGGCTCAAAGACGGCAGAACAAACCAAGAGGTAGCGGATTTTCTCAATGCCTCAAACTTTAGTTTTCGTAAGAGCCAAGATGACACGTATAAAAAAGCAAAGATGGACAAGAAGACGGTCGCTACAATATTCACTGACCCGTTTTATACAGGTGCTTACAAGTACGGTGACAATATAACCAACCTGAACGATACTTACAACTTTCTACCCCTTATGACACCAGACGAGTTTATTGCTCTAAGTCGCAATATGTCCGACAGCTTTAACGCAAAGTTTGTTGGTCGCAATAATGTTTCCAAAAGGCTTGAGTTTGGCTTACTGAGAGAGAAAGTGATCTGTGACTATTGTAGTAAGATTATGACCTTTCAGCGTACCCAAATCAAACGTGGTAAAAATGCTGGTAGCTGGCAATTAACGTACTACTGTCGCAACAAAGATTGCGTACGTCATAATGACGAAGAGGCGATAAGAAAGTACGGCAAAAAACTAGCTAGAAGCGTTAGTGCTAGGTTTATTACGGCACATATCGAATGGACGCTACGCCATATGACCGCTAATATCCTTGAGGCTCATAAGCATTATATTAGCCGTATAGAAAAACAAGTGGCGATAGACAAAGAGATAGCAAAACGTAAACTATCAGAGGCTAGAGCAGAGTTAAAACGCCAAAAAGACAAGTACTCACAGTATCAGAGCTTTCAAGTTGAAGACCCAGAAACATATAAAAAGCACCACGCTGGCAAATTAGAGTTTCACCAAGCACAGATTAACGCTGTAAACGCTAGCCTCGCTTCTCTGCAAAAAGAGCTAGACGGCTTAAATAAAGCTTTGCCATCTCGTGAAGAGTTTGTTGAACTCATTAAGTCTTATCTTAAAACTATACTACAGACACGGGATTTGATTGAAGAAGACGCAGTGTATCGTGAGCTAGTGTTGAACCTACGTGCTGGCGACAACGCCGTATCTGTTATAAAGCTAAATCCACCATACGATATGATGGTGGATTTTAGCAAAAATACTTCTTGGTCGGGGTGAAAGGACTCAAACCTTCGACCTCTCGGTCCCAAACCGAGCGCGCTATCAACTGCGCCACACCCCGGAATACTCGTGGTATTATACCTTATTTTACGTCATGTGGAAATGGTTTGGCTGTGGTAAAGTAGGCATAATATGACAAAGAGCAAAACGTACCACTTGTTTCATGTTGTCACAAAGCGCCAACCAATACGCTTTGCACTCGTCGGTGTCGCCAATACGGCAGTCGATTTCGGAGTGTTATTTGGTTTGACAATTTTTTTGCACGTGCCAGTACTTGCTGCGAATATCGTGTCTACAAGCGTAGCTATGGCCGTCAGTTACCTACTTAACAAACGGGCAGTGTTCCGCGACACCGATATACACAATCGTCAGCAGGTAATGCTGTTCGTTGTCGTTACATTGACGAGTTTGTGGGTACTACAAGGATTTGTGCTAAGCGCTGTAACGGCGTTATTGTGGGTCGCGACAAATGTGAATCCTGAAATGACACTTTTGATTGCAAAATTGACAGCTACTGCTGTAAGCCTCATGTGGAATTACACATTGTACAGTCGTGTCGTATTTAAAAACGGTCGAAAGTAATATTTAGTTGGAGCTACCGACGACGGTGGGGGCCAAGGTATTTTTTAATGTCATATTGATTGACGGAGCTGGTCCGTTTTTCCAGTACCAATTCGCCTGTGAACGTAGCAGATGAGTTTCCATGCCGCCACCGTTTAGCGTCAGGCACAATACGATGATCGATAATGAGACGAGTGCGTTTCGTGTACGACCTTTGAAGTAGCGGATAAATAGCTCGCGATAAGCAAGTCCGATCCAGACGAATAATATCGGCATGATAAGAACAAGGTAGCGACCATTGGCAGCTACGATTGTATGCAGCTTCAGATACCCTGTGAAGTTTGTATAAAACAGTGCGCCAACGTAGAGCGCGATTACAAGAGCGAAAAGAAGTAAATAACGATTAATTCTTATAATAGACCTCCAAAACACAAGACAAAGCAAAAGCCCGAATATGCCGATAACGTATGCCGTAATATAAGGTATCGGCAGTGGATTTTGCGTATCGTAATCGTAGTTTATCGCAAAGTATAATCTAAATACGTAGTTACCAACCCACACGGGTGCGAAAAATTGCATTGGTGGATCGTGGGGCGGGTTTGTTGCTTTGACGGTTGCTTTCGTGTTGTAGTCACGACCCCATGGGCCAAATTGAGCACATTCGGACACGGACCTAATCTGATCGCAAGTTGGCTCGTAGCGATGGTATGTTATTAGGTTTACTCCATATCTTTCGACAAACAGACCGATGCTAAGGATTGCTACGGCTGCAAGTACTATCTTCATCAATCGTTGCTCAAGTATGAAAGAGCGCCAGATGCTTTTTAGGGTTTTTTGTTTTGCGCCGGTTTGTAGCCAAATGATAAACAGGTAGATGAGACCAGCCAAAAATATCGGTACGAAAGCGTACTTTACGAGGCTGCCGAATATACCCGCTGCGAGCATATATATAAATGTCTTCGCAGGTATGTTTCGGCGCTTAATTGCTTGGCTGCAGCTAATGGTGAGACTGATGAAAAGAGGAGCTATGACAAATGCTAGGTTATCGTAGTTGATTGTTGCTGCAAGGAAAGGGATGATTGGTATGAGTATAAGTATAAGAAACGAAAAGTTTATTAATGCTTCGGACGTACGAATATGCCGTAGTAAATTACGAAATAAGTACATGCCACCAATGAATAGTCCTATGTTGATAAAACGAAGAATGATGATTTGAGCGGTCTGGTTGCTGATGAATAGAGAGATCACCCGATAAGGGAAGCTCATTAGATAATGAAACATATACGAATCGTATCGGGTGAGATCACTGTAGGATTCTGATGCTGGTGGTTGTGTTGACATGAAGGGCAGCAATTGATGTGAATAGAGCTGTATGACCCCAAAGTGATAGTTCTCGTCGAATGCCAGTGGGTATTGGGCGGTAAGCGCAAACCAAGCCGCTTGTATAAACAACAGACCTACAATGACGGAAAAGATTTTTTTTGAGCTGATGATGCGGTAAGCGATTTGTAAGATTTTCTTTCCCATTTGTCCCCAGGTTAATCGGCTTTCCATTATTTAGAGTGTCTTGATTGGCGATTTCTCATATTCTTTCGAATCACAGACAGCAAAACTGTTCTCCATTATAGTAAATCTCCATAGTCAATTCAACCGAACATAGGAAGGGCGTATAATAAGAATATGACTACACCGACAACAACGCCCTACGAAGCACCAGACTTTATGCTACCCGACTCTGGTGGCAACCCCTACACGCTCAGAGAACACCATGGGAAATGGGTGGTACTCTATTTCTATCCAAAAGATGACACTCCTGGCTGTACGATTGAAGCGTGCAGCTTGCGTGATGCGCGTGATGATTTGGCGAAGCTTGGTGCGGATGTTATCGGCGTAAGCAAGGATGACGCATCGAGTCACGAAAAGTTTAAAGCTAAGCATTCTTTGAATTTTACGTTACTCACCGACGTTGATGGCAAGGCCATGGAAGCCTACGGCGCGTGGGGAAAAAAGATGTTCGGCAATGAAGGTGTCATTCGCAAAACGTTCATTATTGATCCTGAAGGCATGGTTCGTAAAGTTTATGGCCGCGTAACGCCGCTTGGTCACGGAGAGCAGGTCGTTGCCGAACTAAAGAAACTGCAGAACGAAGTCTAAGATTCTTGTCGACGACTACTAAGTATAAGCAGTCCTACAAGGGCGCTAATTGTTGAAGCTAGAAAGATGCCAATCTTGGCTGCGTCAAGTTGTGATGAGCTGTTTGGAAAAGCTAACTCAGCGATAAAGAGAGACATGGTGAATCCGACTCCGGCAATAAATCCAACTCCTATGATATGACGCCAATCAACTTCATCTGGCAGTTGCGCTATACGCAAACGCACCAACAGCCAGGACATAAGTGTGATGCCAGTCACCTTACCAAACAGCAATCCTGAGACGATTCCGACAATAATAAACGAACTTGTGGCAAACGGCTCGGGTGACATGACAAAGCCTGCGTTTGCTATTGCGAATAACGGTACAACAAAGAGGGTAGTGAGCGGTAGGAAAAACCGTTCAACTTTTTCAGGAGTAGATACCCCTTTGTCCTTTGATGAAATCGGCGCTAGCAGACCCATGACGACACCTACGATACTGGCATGGACACCGCTCAGGTGTGTCGTGAGCCACAGTAATATACCGAGACCTATCACCATCAGTAGTCGTGTTGAAAGGAAAGAGCGGAAAAGGTACGTCATTATAATGATAAAGATCGAGCAGCCAACGAAAAGCAGGTTAACTCCCCCTGTGTAGAACAGACTGATGACGAGTATGGCCAACATGTCATCTGCAACTGCGAGTGCGAGTAGGAAGATTTTTAACTGGATTGGAACTCGGTCCCCAAGTAGTGAGAGTATGGCGACAGCGATAGCGGTGTCTGTTGCGATGGGTATCCCCCACCCCTGCAGTGCGTTCGTGTGCGCCGTAAAATCTAAATACAAGATTGCAGGAAGTAGCACGCCGCCGATTGCAGCACCGATAGGCAGGATGGCGGTTTTGTGGTCACGCAACTCACCACGCATAAACTCTCGTTTAATTTCCAACCCGACGACTAGAAAGAACAATGCCATCAAGCCTTCGTTGAGCCATTCTTTGAGCGAAAGATCTAGTCTCCATGTGTCAAAACCGATTGAAAGTGACTGATGCCAGAAATCTAAAAAGAGGTTTTGCAGCGGAGAGTTGACGACGAGTAGCGACAATAGTGCAGCGACGATTACTAGTTTGCCGCCAATTGTTTCGTCGCGCAGGAAAAGGCTAAGCGATGCGCTCACTCTGAGCGGGTGCATTCTGTAAATAAGGTGTCGAACCGCTTCCATTGTTATCTTGGCCTCCTTAGAGCATGCTTACGGGCGAGTTTTGCTAAACGGTCATCTATGTCTGCCGCTACAAAGTCACCGAACTTTTTTATTGCCGCTTGTTCGATTAGCCAGTCAGCAATGGTTGGGTTTTTCGGAAGAAGTGAGCCGTGCATATATGAACCTATCACATTATACTGTCGAGCGCCTTCTATGCCGTCGCGGCTGTTGTTGCCGGCCCCCTGGATGACGGTGCCTAGGGGCTGAACTCCTTCGCCCAAAAAAGTCTGGCCACTATGATTTTCGTAGCCGATGATATCTCCAAATTGTTCACTGTGCGTCACGATGTTTCCGATTAAGCGTTCCGGGCCCGCGACGGTCGATATATCAAGTAGGCCTATGCCGTCGATTGTGTGTCCATCTTGTGTCTTGAAGTATTTTCCAAATAATTGATACAAACCACAAATCATGAGCATTGGCGTGCCGTCTTTGGCGAGTTCTCTGAGTTTACTGCCAATTTTCATCAGGTCGTCTTTGATTTTGTCTTGGCCGCTGTCTTGGCCGCCGCCCCCAACGATAATATCGACATCGTCCGGGAATGTGTCGCCAGGGTTGTAGTTGATTACTTTAGGTTCGTAACTATGCCATTTAATACGCTTTTCGAGTACGAGTGTATTGCCGTGGTCCCCGTATATATTCATGTCGCGCGGGTAAAGCTGTAGGATAACGAGCTGTTTTTTCATCGTATATCCTCCACGTGCGTTAGTTTGCCGAGCTCACGTCGCAGCGCTAGCATGGCGGTATATGTGCAATAGATTCGCTTGGGCGAAGATACGTTTTTAGAAAGGAAGTTTTTCAGTCCACCCGCTAAGTCGACGTCGATGCCGTCGACGGGAACTTCGTCGTATTGTAAACGCAACGCCATGTCATGGGCACGAATACCGCTAACTTGAGTGACACCGCCTTGACGCAAACTGTCGAAATTAACGTCCCAGAGCCAGCTCATGTCGCGACCGTCCGCATAATTATCATTGATTGCAATCATAGTTGCTACATTAGTAGGGTCAAATGAGCTTAGGCTTAGTCGGAAACCACTCGGGTTTTTTACAAGAATCAATTCGCACGGTTGGCCACCCACGATGAGACGTTCGCCACGGCCAAATGCTGGCGTAACTTCTGAAAGACGCTTAATAAGTTTGTCTTGTTTGACGCTATTTCCCATAACCGCTCGAGCAAGCGCTAGGGCCGCCGCGGCGTTATAGACGTTATAGACGCCCTGTAGTTTGAGCGGAGTTTTGATCGATGCGCCGTCAATGGTGAAGACTGCTTCTTCGTTCAGCTCAGTCAAGACCACATCGGCAACTGGTATTTCGGTTTGTTTGGTGGCGGGTCCGTGCATATCGTCATCGTTAGGAAAAGTGTGTCGGAGCGAGTCTGCTAATCCGAAAAAGTGGACATTAGTTTGTAGTGTTGAGGCGATTGCACGTAATCGTGGATCTTCACGATTTATGACAACTGTGTCTGTTGTTGCGTTCGCGATGTGCGCTAGCATGCTGGCAGTCGTGTCTATTTCGCCAAATCGGTCTAACTGGTCGCGCATGACATTGAGAAGAAGTGTGTATCGTGGAGGAATTTGATTAACGAAATGAACGGCATGCGCTTCGTCTAGTTCTAAAACGGCAATGTCGGCGTGTAGCCGACCTCGTCGATCTACGTCGCCAAGCAGGGCGGCTGCTACGCCGCGACTAAAATTGCTGCCAGTTCGGTTCGTAAAGACTTTCAAACCCTGACTTTCCAATAGCTCGACAACCATTTTTGTTGTCGTCGTTTTGCCGTTCGTACCACTGACGAGTACGACGCCGCGGGGTAGCTGCGCTAATGTATCGCTTACGAAATTACGATCAATCTTTTCGACAAACAATCCGGGCAGGGCAGAGCCACCGCCGCGCAGTCGGGCGATGTAACGGACGACCTTGCCGGCGAAAACACTATAGGGCTTTGTCATATCGTCTCTATTATAGCAGGGGCCCTGATGATATAATACGGTTATGCTTTTGGTTACAGAGCTGCTCCGCTGGTGGTATACAGCCGGCTGGCGTGGGCGGGCGAAACTCATCGCCGTACAACTCGATGGTACAATCGATTATTTTTCGATGGACCTTCTCATAAAAACGCTTTTTGCGCCGTATAGGCAAATATCCGCCGGAGGTGTCGATGGATCCCTCGAGGTAAAGATGCGAGCCCTCGTTGACAAGCTTTTTTCACGAATCATTGGCGCAGCTATACGACTTGTCATCCTTATCATCGGCGCGATTACTATTATGTTGCAGGCTTTGATGGGCGGACTGATTTTGCTGGTATGGGGTTTAGCACCGCTGTTTCCCGTAGTGGGATTCATACTGAGCGTGAAAGGGCCGGTGCTTTAATGCAGTCGACGTTTTACAAATACACCAGTATACGAGCGGCAAAGGCTCGATTAGGCGTAAGGCTTGGTAAACCATTGTTGGTGGTGTTATTGCTCCTGGCATTTTTGTTTGTGGCGGGCGGGGTGTTAGCTCTTTATGTGCATAGTACATGGGGGTGGTTGGCGATTGGTTTGGCCGCTTTTCCAATTATGTTATATATGTGGCATCGCGGCGATTTGGAACATCCGACCGCAACGACCAATTCAATAGACGGTTTACTCGATGGCGACATACTTGGCCGACTGAGCAAGGATCCGACACCTAAAGAAATAGCGAGTGTTGCAACTTCAGTGCGTGGCGGACAATTTTTTGCTGTTCGTTTCGGCATCACTGGCAGCTTCTTAAATGACATTACTAGCGAAAAGCCCGAAGATACTGAAACGGTTTGGCAACACGCTCTTGATGTTCGCCAACAATCTGGCAGTGAGTATATATCTGGCGCCGTATTGGCAGTGGCGCTTCTTCAAAGCTTCCCTGATCACGAAAAACTACTCGCTCACATGCATCTAGACATGGGAGACATGATTGCAGGTGTACGTTGGTATGAACATTTACGACTTCTCATTAGCAAAATCAAGGAACCACGACGGTCTGGTGGTATAGCTCGCGACTTTTCGTTTGGTTACACACCGTTATTGAAGCGTTTCGGGATTAATTTATCTGAACAAGCGAGCGGGCGCATAACGGTCGAAGTGGCGTCGCATATGAAAGCACTAGATCAGCTAATCGACACCTTTGGGAGTGGCGGTAGGCAAAATGCGGCACTCGTGGGCGCCGAGGGTACGGGCAAAACAACGATTGTTCATGCGTTTGCTGACAGGATTCTTGATGCAAAAGCAAAAATACCGTCGAGTCTAAAATTTCGCCAGGTATTCATGCTGGACTCTGCGGCACTTATTGCAGCTGCGCCCGGCAGAGGCGAGCTGGAGGGGCTGATTATGCAGGTGCTGGGCGAGGCCTATAGCGCCAAAAACATTATCATCTGCCTAGACAACGCCCAGCTGTTTTTTGAGGAGGGAATTGGATCAGTCGATCTCACGAACGTACTGTTGCCTATTTTAGAAGCAGGTAATCTTCGCGTTATTTTAACTATGGATGAGCAGCGATTGCTGCAGATCGGTCAGCGTAATCCTGCGCTCGTGAATGCTTTAAACCGCATTAGTGTCTCGCCGGCAAACCGCGAAGAAACGATAGCCGTCATGCAGGATCAGCTGATATATACCGAATATCAACGCAAAGTCACCTATATGTATCAATCGTTGGCCGAGGCGTATCGATTAAGCGAAAGGTACGTGCATGATCTTTCTATGCCTGGACGTGCAATGAAACTGCTTGAATCGGGTGCTAGTTATGCGGAGGGTGGATTAGTGACAGGCAACTCCATCCAACAAGCGATTGAGCAGACGATGGACATCAAGGTTGGAGTGGCTAGCGGTGAAGACGAGCGTGAAAAATTATTAAATCTTGAGGATTTGATTCACAAGCGCATGATAAATCAGACTCGTGCCGTGCAGGTGGTGAGCGATGCGCTGAGACGAGCGCGAGCGGGCGTGCGCAACGAGAACCGGCCAATTGGTACGTTTTTATTCTTGGGTCCAACTGGCGTCGGTAAGACAGAACTTGCTAAGGCCTTGGCTGACGTCTATTTCGGAGGAGAAGACCGCATGATTCGTCTTGATTTAAATGAATACGTACGCGATGAAGACGTGTCGCGTTTGATTGCCGATGGTGCCGACGATCCGACCAGCCTCACGGCGCAGGCTATGAAGCAGCCGTTTAGCGTAGTGTTGCTAGACGAAATCGAAAAAGCAAATCCGAAAGTACTGACGACGTTGCTTCAGCTACTCGACGAAGGCATCTTGCGCGATATTAAAAACCGTGAAGTTAGTTTCCGTGACGCCATCGTGATTGCAACGAGCAATGCCGGCGCCGATCGAATCCGCGAATATATTGAGCGTGGCTATAAGCTGCAAGATTTCGAGCAAAAATTTACGGACGAACTCATTAGTAGTAATCAATTCAAGCCGGAATTTTTGAACCGTTTTGACGAAATTGTCATATTCCGGCCGCTTGAAAAGCCGGAGCTCGTACAGGTTATCGATTTGATATTGGCTGGCGTTAACAAGCAAATGGCTTTACAAAAAGTCAGCGTTAATGTGGCTCAAGATGCCAAGGAGTTGCTGGTCGACAAGGGCTACGATCCACGACTTGGTGCGCGGCCAATGCGTCGTGTCGTTCAGCGGGCAGTAGAAAATCTCGTCGCCAAGCAAATGCTCACCGGCAGCGTGGAGCCGGGCACCGTTATAGAGATTACGCGCGACGAAGTACAAAAAATGCTTGAAAACCAATGAGATTTTGCCAGAGTGCACCTAACAGAAACAGTACTTAATACTTACGTTTTTTAGCTTTAGCTTAGTATAACCTGCTATAATTAAATGACACTCCCCTTGATTACTGAAGGGGTAAAAGGAATATAGGTGAGCGCATTATGTCAAATATACTACTTGTAGAAGATGAAAAGGTGTTGCGTGACGCATATACTATATTGCTTAATTCTCAGGGTGGTTATAATGTTCAAACTGCCAGTAACGGCAAAGAAGCGCTTGAGTATCTCGAGCACAACTCGTACGATTTGATATTGCTAGATATTATGATGCCTGTTTTGGACGGCATAGGATTTTTAAAGGAAGGAATGCTTTCCGAAAAATCACCGAATACTCGGGTAGTAGTGCTGAGCAATCTATCTGGTGGTCAGGAAGTCAAGGAAGCCATGAGACTCGGCGCCCATAGGAGCGCCGTAAAGTCCGATCTTGGTCCCGGCGACGTGATGACAATTGTCCAAGAAGAACTTGCTAAATTGAAATAACTAAGTTATCGGGCTGCCATGCCTTTTTGTGGAATTTGTACGTAAAACGTCGTACCTTTGTGTTCGGTACTTTCAAACCAGATTTTACAACTTGAAGCATCGAGCATCATTTTTATGAGGTAAAGTCCGATTCCTGTACCTACCTCGCCACTTTTGACTGCGTTATTTGCACGAAAGAAGCGATTAAAAACATATTCTTTAGCTTCTTCTGGTACGCCGATTCCGTTGTCTTTTACAGCCAGTAAGTAGCCTTTGTTGTTTTTAATAAATGCCACATCGATGACTCCTTCATCGTGTTTTGTATATCGTATGGCGTTTGTGAGTAGATTGTGAATGACCTGATCAAAAATAGTAACATCTACCGGCACGTCTTCTATAAGCGCATCGGGCGTGAACTTTATTGTGATGTTTTTTTCTTTTGCAAGCGGGCTAATTTCATTTATATGTTTTGCCAAAAGATCATTGATGTTCATCGGCGTAGGTTTAGTGGCGAAATTTCCAAGCTCAACCTTAGAAATATTGAGGATGTCGTCTACGAGTTTGATTAATCGAATACTGGAATCCGTTATCTGATTCATGGGAGCCGACTGCTTTTGCTTAACAGGACCGAACGTGCCGCCTGTGAGCATTTCGCTATAGACTCGTATAGCAGTCAGAGGAGTGCGTAATTGATGCGATACGAGCGATATAAATTCATCTTTTGCGTTGATTAGTTGTATCTGTTTGGTGACATCTTGAAGGGAACCTATGACCCTTTGCGGCGTGCCGTCGTGCGCGCGCTGTATGATTGATCGGCTGTGGACGAATATGTAATTTCCGTCAGCTTTTCGGAATCTATAGTCTGATTCCCATGTATTTTGCCTACTCTCTAGCCATTTACTGATTTCAATTTCGAAAAGCAAAGAGTCTTCGGGGTGGACGCGACTTATCCACCAGTCTAGTGTGTTTACACGCTTAGTTCTGCGGTAGCCGCAGTGTTTATATAGTGCATCGTTCCATGAGACGGTTCCATGCTGCAGGTCGATGTCGTACAGTACGTCATTAGTTGCCTCGAAAAGTAGTCGGTATCGATGGACTGTCTCACGAAGTTGTTTCTCAAGTTCGTTCGCACGCTTTTTGTGCTTCGGGCGGATTGAACTTAAATCCATATGAAAATGATACCATAAATACAACTTTCTGTAAAAAAATTATTATGATATGGAATTGGTAGAAGATACGTATTAAGGTGTCGGGTGGCTACTGTGGTTACTCGAAATAAGTACAAAGTTAACTAGCTGCATCAAATTTGATTGCTTGTAGTGCCGTGACGGTAGCCAGCATGTTTTTAGTTGCATCGCAGTATCCCTGGGCCTTTACGTAGCCGTCCGTCAGTTGGATGTAGCCGAATTCATGAGCTATATATAACTTCCCGCCGCTTCCGTTGCCGGACACGGTGTACTGGTGTAGCTCGAATTGTTTCTTGCCAGTACTAGTCTGTAACGTAGCTGACACGACAGCACCTGGTTTGCTTGTGTAGCCGTCACTTGATAGTCCGTTTTGATCCTTTTGAAGTTCAGTCGCCACGTTTAGAGTTCCGGCTTTGTGTTCAACTGATATAAAACAGTCGGAAGGGCTATAGAATGCCGCGAGTGACACTTTGTCTGCCGGCCCTTGGCGCCAGTCTGATGCGGCCGTAGTATCAAAGGAGAATTGTGATTTGCCAGGAGTTTTTTGGGGTAGGTTAGATGTTGACGAGGCACTAGTTGATGCTTTGATATGATCGAGGTTCATTACTACGGCGACGGACGCCACTCCTAGAGCAATAAGAACAACGAGCGGAATTATTACACGACGTTTTGATCTTTGGCGAGGTAGTATCATGTAGGCAGGTTAGCATAGGCATGAGCAAAATGATAGCAAAGTCGTCTTAGATTGCTTAGCTAAACGACATGGTGATAATTTCTCTTTAAATTCGTGGATAGCACCGTCGACAAAGTCGTAATCAAACTGATATCAGTTTAGCCAATTTGTTGCTCAAGCGAATTGAGGTCAACTTCTATGTCGGCTAGCTTTGCGCTAATTATTTTTTTTGCGTCTGTTAGCCCTTTGTTGTATATCTCTGGCGCGAGATTTTCGGTGACAATATCGATTATGTCTTGTGCGGCGATGACGCCAACGCCAATATCCGTCGACTCGTCTATGCGCGTAATAATTTCGTTTACACACTTTCTTTGAAGCGCCTCATCTTCTGAGTCCCATTTTCTTTTCATAGTATTATAGTAGCAATTTTGATGGCGAACTTAAATTGGCATATCGATAAGATTATCGGCTAAAGTCTCCTTCGTTCATTCGCTCAGAAAAATACTTCGTGCTTTTCTTCGCTTCATTCACTACGCGACTCTTGCGGCCTTAGGCTTTGCAAAAGCGCAGGTTCAAGTCAGCGCCGAGACCAAATAAATAAGGCCACGCTGTGACCATATTTATTTGGTACCCCGAGCAGGATTTGAACCTGCGACCTTAGGCTTAGAAGTCCTCTGCTCTATCCAGCTGAGCTATCGGGGCGTAATTTTGATTTGAATATTCGGGTAACAACAAGAGTTACAAGAGTGATTATACTTTATTAATTACCAGATTGACCAATCGGTATTTCACGGATTTCGCAAAAACTCATAATGAACGGGTCGTCTGCGTCTTGATATATGTCGAGAATTTTAAATATACACGCAGCTCTGAGGCCGTGTGTATGCCATATTTTTTCTTGTGGCGGATTATTAAGCAGGGCTTCTGTTTGTTGCAGACTTTCTAGGGGTAGCCGATGTGAGTACTTGGCCGCCATCTTTTCTGCTGGAGTTAGGTCGAGCTCGTTAAGCAGTCGGTAAGGTTTTAATATGTGAAACCCGGCAGCTAGTGCAGTTTGCTGACTGCGCTTCATGTACGAAACTGCGACGGGAGTTTCAGGACGGTCAAATCCTAGATGCTCAAATTTTTCACCCATAGAAACGGCCTGATCAACACCTGCTTTTAAAAGATCTGCGTTGGGAGTGCCAAATGCCGGATCGTTGTGATCGTTTGCTCTGGACACCCCGTGTCGTGCTATGTAGAGAGGCATGCGTTATCGCTTTTTTGAAGATTTGCCAATCGAGCCTAGATGTGTGTGATGAAATCCGTTTGCATGTTTGAGACCGAAGCCCAGCGCGCGATCAACGAAAACGTGAAATAGCCATAGCGTAGCGATAAATAGTGCGATTTCGTTGCTCGTGAGGATGTAGCTTGTGATGAGCACACCCGGGCCAGCAAGACTATGACCAATGTTATAGGTGATTGCTCCGACTCCGTTATTAATCAGGTAGCCGACCATGGAGACGTCAAATAGTAAAAACCCGACGAGTAGCCACCACCAGTCGAACCGGCCTATTACAACGAAAAATAATGCTGTAAGCACGGCAGCAAAAAGGTACTCGAAACTGATGATTGCTTTCATGGTTTTGGAATGCATAAGAAGTATTATAGCAGATGGCGGCGAGACGATTAGAGGTTGGGGCGGCGAGACAGCGCTCTATCCGCTTGATAGCGTATTTCACTTCTCCGTTCATTCGTTCAGAAAAATACTTCGTGCTTTTCTTCACTTCATTCACTGCGCCGAACTCCTTTTGCTTTGCAAAAGCCGAGTTCGATCTCGTCCGGCCAAACCAAAGAAAAAATCCATGAATTGATCATGGATTTTTTCTTTGGTGCGGGCGGCGAGAATCGAACTCGCATCGTTTGCTTGGAAGGCAGACATATTAGCCATTATACGACGCCCGCAGGACTCATATGATTATAGCAAAATTTGCTATACTACTAAGCATAACGATAATTATATGGCAGATTTAAACCAATTTCTCAACAAAGACCTGACGGCAGGTGACGTCATGCACAGTAGTGGCATGGGCTCTGTAGCGGGTGGTGGCGGTGCTGGCGGTTTGTCTATGGATCAACGTCGTAAACTATTAAACCAGCCACGGGTTGTCAGCGCATATCATTATTCCAGACTCGGCCGCCAAGGTTCGGCCTCCAAAGCCCGCACTGCCGATCAAGAAGGCACCAGGGTGTATGATGCCAGCGCTGATACCTTTAATGACAAGGCTTCGTACAGTAATCGTCAGCAGGGAAGTATCAAAAATAAACGCCAAATCGACACTAAATCAGTCGAGCGTCGTCAGCATTATATGGAACCAACACCGCGCAACTACGACAAATTTTCATAGCATCTGTGTAATCACGCATTTATGTAAACAATCTCACCGCAATCGTTGCGGATGTTTTGCATAATAATGATTGAAAAGTGTGCTCGGTGCGCACGGGCATACCAAACATAAGAGCATAAGTTTAAGGAGGGTAAAAACTATGGGCTATTATTATGGTCACTTTAATAACTACAACCACTATCCACACTACGGTGGCTACAACAACTACAGGTATTACGGAAACTACAATCGCTACGCTTGGGGCAACCCTTATACGGCGTATTCGTATGCGAATCGGTGGTACCCAGGCTGGAATGCTTACAACTACGGTTTCTACAATAACTGCTACTACGTCTATATGAGGAGTGGCTACAATTACCGTACGGTTGTGATTGGACCAAACTACGGCCTACGCAACTACTACAACGGTTATTACGCAACACCATATAACTACGGCTATGGTAATGGGTACTATGGAAACGCCAGTTACAACGCCAACTACAATCTTAACGCCAATTATAACTACAATTAGTGAGTAGGCTATAGCATATTCTAGCTAGCGACATTAGAAGTTGCACCAAGTAGTCTAGATGGCAGATAAATACGAGAGTTTTAAACAAAATATACAAGTAAAACCCTGCGTTCGTGGGGTTTTACTTGTCAGGAAGCTATATATAGCCAGGAGGGCATCATGATCGATCATAATCAGTTAAATTCATATCCACAGTATTCGCATAACAACTATGCGCAATATGCACAGGCGCCAAATCACGGCAACAATCCGAACGGAAATCACAACAACGGTCAGAATTGGAACCAGGGACATAACCAAAACGGCAACCACAACAACGGTCAGAATTGGAACCAGGGACATAACCAAAACGGCAACCACAACAATGGCCAGAATTGGAACCGCGGACACAATCAAAACAGGAACCATGGATATTGGCCGGGGTGGCATGGGCCACACGGCTGGCGTAACCCGGGTGGCTATCATGGCGGTGGTTACTATCATGGCGGTTGGCAGACTGGCAACAATACCGTTGTGGTTTGGGTTAATCGTTGGTATCCGGGCTGGCAGGTCTACAGATGGCGCTGGGACGGTTACAACAACCGCTGGGTAGTCTGGATCAGGAACGGACCGGTATATAGGACTGTGTATGTCGGTAACAATTACGGTTGGCATAACTATCGTAGTGGGTATGTCTGGTAATTACTCTCTGCAGTAAAAAGAATAGAACCGGCACAAGACCGGTTCTATTTTTTTGGGGCGAATGATGGGGATCGAACCCACTACCTTCGGAACCACAACCCGACGCTCTAACCAAATGAGCTACATTCGCCGCATTAACGTGCATAGTCACCCGTAGGGTGAACGTAACAACTATACCACAAATAACAGAGATAATCTATATCTCGCGGATGGTTTCTATGTGCGCACCAAGACTGTTGAGCCGGTTGGCAAAATCCTCATATCCACGGTTGATCGAGTAAACGTCGCGTAATATAGAATCTCCAGGAGCCGCTAGCATGGCTAGCAATACAACGACAGACGGTCGTAATGCTGGAGGTGCCGTGACATCCGCAGGCTTCCATTTGGTAGGTCCGGTTACATACACGCGGTGCGGGTCGAGAAGTTCCACGGAGGCATTGAGCTTTGTCAGTTCGGTAAAGTAAATTGCGCGATTTTCGTAAGACCAGTCGTGAATCATCGTACGGCCATTCGCGGTTGTGGCAATAAGGCCCATGAAGGGCAGGTTGTCCATATTGATACCCGGAAAGGGCAGGGCGTGCAACTTGTCCTTGGCGGCTTTCAGTTTAGAGTGTTTCAAGTGAATGTCTACTAAGCGGGTGTGGCTGTTTTTTGCTAGGTACTCATCACTCAGCTCGTACTGCAGCCCCATTTCAGCTAGTGTTGCCAGTTCAATTTCCAGGAATTCAATCGGTGAACGCTCTATGGTGATTTCACTTCCAGTAACTACACCGGCGGCGATGAAGCTCATAGCTTCAATAGGGTCTTCGCTTGGGTAATATTCGACATCTTTGTTTATGTATGATACGCCGGTGATGTGGAGCGTTGTCGTGCCGATGCCTTCAATTTTGACGCCAAGTTTTTTCAGAAATACGCACAGGTCCTGAACTGCATAGTTAGCGCTGGCGTTTCTAATTGTCACGGTACCTTCGTGAAGCGATGCTGCCATGATGACGTTTTCGGTCACGGTGTCACCGCGTTCTGTGAGAACGATTGTGTGATCAACTTTTTTCGGCGAAGACGTTGCGCTGTAGTAATTAGTGGTCGCTTCTACCTCTAGACCGAAAGGACGCAAGCCAGTCATGTGCGGCTCTACCGTACGAGTGCCTAAGTTGCAGCCACCGGCAAAGGGTAGGTGAAAGTTGCGGTATTGGTGCAGAAGTGGGCCCAGGAACATGATAATCGTTCGTGTGCGTTTTGCAGCAGCGACGTCCATGTCTTCAAGCTTTAGTTTCTTAGGCGGGATGATTTCTAGGTCGCCGTCATCGTTGAGCCAGCGGACTTTGACGCCGATACTTTGTAGCACTTCGACGATGCGGTTTACTTCTTCTATTTTGGCAACGTGGCGTAGTACTGTTTTGCCATGGTTAAGGAGGCTGGCGCAAAGCAGAGCAACTGCGGCGTTTTTGCTAGTCTTAACCGTGATGTTCCCCGACAGCTTAGAGCCGCCATGCACGCGAAAGTTAATCTTGCCCGTTTGATTGAGTGTCATGATATCGTGAGACAACACATCGCTGATGCGGGCAATCATCTCAAGACTAATGTTTTGGCCGCCTTTTTCGATACGGTTAATTGCGCTCTGGCTAGTACCAAGCGCCTCTGCTAATTGTGCTTGTGTAAAGCCACGATTCTGTCGACTTTCTTGAATGAGATTGCCGATTTTAAGTTTGTAATCTTGAGGGGTCATTGCTTAGATTTTATATCATTTATGATATATATACAATATGAATGGGTCGGACGGCGTATCGCGTTGTTGTCAGCTGTAGTACTCATTCACCGTACCTAATTGTACGGCTCATTCCGTGCTTCGCTGTCGCCTAGCGCTACATCCGTCGGCCACATTCATGGTTCAAATAAGCGGATTCTGAAGGGCGATGGTATAATAATCATCAGTTATGAATGATACACAGGTTGCTGATTTGATTGCAGGAGAAGAGCGTCGCGAACGAGACGGACTCGAGCTTATTCCTAGTGAGAACTATGTATCTGCTGACGTGCTGAAGGCGCTTGGTAGTGTGTTTACGAACAAATATTCCGAAGGCTACCCAGGTAAGCGGTATTACGGGGGTCAGGAATTTACTGATCAAATTGAACAATTGGCGATTGACCGTGCAAAACAGCTTTTTGGTTCCGATCACGCAAATGTACAGCCGCATTCCGGTGCTCAGGCGAACGAAGCGGTTTATCATGCCTGGTGCGAACCAGGCGACACGATTTTGGCCATGGATCTTAGTCATGGCGGTCATCTGACACACGGCGCACCTGTGACGGTATTGGCTCGTAGCTTCAACTTTGTCCGCTATAAGATGAAAGACCCGTCAACCGGTGAAATCGACTACGACGAACTACGTCGTCTTGCGCTGGAGCACAAACCGAAGATTATACTGGCCGGCTTTAGCGCGTATCCACGTGAACTAGACTATGCTAAATTTGCCGAAATCGGTAATGAGATTGGCGCGTTGCTCGTAGCGGATATGGCACATATTGCCGGGCTTATTGCCGGCGGCGTAGCAAAGAATCCGTTTGACTATGGTTTCCATGTCGTTACGACTACTACGCACAAAACATTACGTGGTCCGCGTGGTGGTTTGATCTTGAGCAAGGGCGTGGTGAGTAATCCTCTGAAGGCCCCGGAGAAGACAATAGAAAACATCCCCACGCTGATTGACCGTACAGTGTTTCCTGGAGTACAGGGTGGCCCGCATATGCATGCTGTTGCGGCAAAGGCTGTGGCATTCGGCGAAGCACTCAAGCCAGAGTTTAAGGCGTATGCTGAACAAATCGTCAAAAACGCCGCTGTACTAGCCGACGAGTTGCAAAAACACGGTTTCCAACTCGTTACCGGCGGCACGAGCAATCACCTTATACTTGCTGACGTGCAGAAATCATTTGGCATCGATGGTAAGGTAGTCGAGCAGGCACTCGACAAGATCGGTCTGACGCTCAATGCCAACGCAGTGCCAGACGATACGCTGCCTCCGTTTAGGCCAAGCGGTATACGATTGGGCACGCCAGCCATCACTACTCGTGGCTTGCGCGAGCAGCATATGGTTCAGCTGGCGGAGTGGATGAAACGGGCGGTTGACGCACATGATGACGACATTACGCTGGCGAATCTTGGCGAAGAAGTCAAAGAATTTGTACAGACGTTTCCTTTGCCCAGCGATAAGTGATCGTAAAATATGAACAGTATTTAATACGAGCCCCCTTTCGGAGGCTCGTATCTATTTGCTAGGTAAGAGGTTCTAATTACAACCTGTACCGGCTTTGATGACCTGTACTGAGCTGTCAGATCGCTTCGGGTAGTAGACGTTAAGTCCGGTGCTGTTTGGTGCCGCAGCTGAACAAACCTTGACGTAGTAGTTTTTGCTGGCTGCTGCAGTATTTGCGCTGGCGTAAGAAGGTGCTGCTCCAGTTGATGCAATGTAAATAACGCCAAGACCCTGAGGAATTGATGTTGTTGTGGAGTCAGCGTTAAACGCAGTTTTTAGTGTTGCGTCTGAGTTGCCCCATGGGTAACCAGTTGAGAGGTCAGCATTGACCGCTTCGGCAACTTTGTCGAGAGATTGTGCGTTTGCAGCGTCGGCGCTGTCGTTTGCTTTGGTGGTGACACCGTTGTAGGCCACAATCACGATTGCTGCCAAGATGCCGATGACGACGATGACAATCAAGAGCTCAACGATAGTGAAACCGCCTTGCGCTCGCTTGGTTTTAAGATTTGCTAAATTCATATTAATTGATGCCCCTTATTAATATATTATGTTCCTATGGTGTATAGTGTACTATAAGCAAAAGCGCTATGCAAGGGTTTTTGCCTTAATTATCAACAGTATTTTCTATGATTGCCGACGATTGTTCCAGAGGAAGCAGCTCAAGGGGTTCTTGCTCAAGTATGATGTTAAATCTTCCGTTGACGGTTTCGATGATTTCCTTTTTTGCTTCTTGAAGGTCTGAGTAACCTGTAGCAGACTCGTTTATTAGTACGACGGCGTTTTTGTCGTGGATTTTCATGCCATGTAACACCTCGCCCTTGAGGTCGCTTTGGTCTATGAGCCATCCGGCGGGAATTTTTTGATACGTCTCGTCGACGGCGTATGTTGGCAGGTCGGAGTAGCCGTTGTTTTTTAGTTCTTCCGCTTTCCAAGATTCCACAACAGCATTTTTGAAAAACGAACCAGCGTTAGGCATAACTGCTGGATCGGGCAATTTTTCAGCGCGTATGGCGAGTACGTTGTCGCGGATGATTTGCGGTGAATACTGGGTGATACCCGCAGTCTCTAAACGTTTTTGCAGACTGTCATATAGCGGCGGTTGCAACGGGATTTTAGGTAGCTGCAGAGTGACGCTGTAAATAGCGTAATGCCCCACTTCGGAAGTACGAAATATGCTACTGCGGTACGAAAAATTGCAATCCGTATGATCGAGGACGACGAATTTGTCTTGAAGGATGTCGTAAGCTTCAAGCGATACGAACGTGCTAGAGAGTTCTTGGCCGTAGGCTCCGATGTTTTGTACTGGGGCGGCTCCGACAGTTCCGGGTATGCCAGACATGCACGCTATGCTATATAGGCCGTGCTCGACGGTCAGTTTGACCAGATCGTCCCATAATATCCCACTACCGACTTTGATGACGGTTGACTGTTGATCGTCAGTTATGACTTCTATACCGCCGATTTTGTTGTGGATGATGACACCCTGGAAGCCTTCATCATGGGCAATCAAGTTGCTACCGCCACCGATGATATACGTTGGTAATGTAAGTTTTTTGGCATTGAGGTATGCTTGGCGCAACTCGTCGGGAGACGTAACGTCTACTACATAATCAGCGTTGCCGCCGATTTTCATGGTAGTTAGTGTGCTTAGTGGTATGTTTGTTTGTACATTCATGATTGGCAATAGTATAGCTTAAAAGGCATAAGAATGGTACAATAACAGATACGCAGTGTACTGCGCCAAGTGCGCACCCGTAGCTCAGTGGATTAGAGCATCTGTCTTCGGAACAGAGGGTCGTAGGTTCGAATCCTTCCGGGTGTACCAAGTAAATCGCCTCACGTCAGTGGGGCGTTTTACTTGGTAGATTCGCGTAGCGAATCTGAACCGTTAAGGTTCGGCGTAGTGAGAAAAGGAAACGAAAAGTTCTTTTCGTCCCTTTTTGAGCGGAGGAGCGGAACGAAGTGGAGCGATATCCATCCGAGTTTACCGGTAATTTTGCAAGATGCGGCTTTGGTGCTTTACTGCTTTTTTAATTACCTAGACTGATACGGATAGTCGCCGTATTTAGTACGTGCTTGCCGTTGATAAAATCGTCTGTACCTACGGTTATTTTGATTGCTTTGGCCGCTTTTATGAGGTTTTTTGTTGCCGTAGTGCCGTTGTATTCATTGACGATGGGGGTAGAGGTTTCCGGAGACGTATAGTAATCAACCGTGAACGAGTCGATGTCTCTCAGTAGGTCGGCGTCAGCGAGTTTGCAGGTTCCGGAGTATGTTCCCGATTTCAAAGCTGCGTTGGAACAAGTCTCGCTTTGGTAGGGTGTTTTGCACCCCGAGGGATTTGGATTGAGGGTGGCGCAATTACATAAAGTGCCGCCAGTGTAATTAGTGATTGTGCGTCGGTACAGGTCGTACTTTCCGGTAGTGGTGTTTTTGGCAACGAAATAAACCAGGAGATTCTGGGCAATCGGGCTTACGGAAAAGTCGCATCCACTACCGCTGTCGATAAAGACAGGTAAGCGTTTGTCGTCCGTGGCGGCTTTATCGGTAGCCGTTGTGGTTGCCATGAGTACGCGATTTGTTTTTTGTCCAGCGTCATAACCTGGCAGTGACGGATCGTTACCTCGGTATGACCACGATGTGCCGTCGTCTCTACCGAGTGGTTTTGCTACAGCCGCGTCAGTTACAAACCCGCCTGAGTCCATGATTTCTTTTTCGATAGACCTTAGCACGCCTCTGGTATTGGTGTCTTGTGATGTTTTGCCTAAGGAGATGACATTGTCGTTATAAAAACCACCAAGTGTTTGCAGCACTACGCCCGTCAATAGACTGATTACTGTAACGACGACGGCAATTTCGACAATCGTGAAGCCGCTCGATTTATCGTATGAAGTTTGCATGAGTGATGAATTCTCCATTTCCAAAATTAACGGTTGATACTAATTTGACAATGCCGTCTGTAAAGCTTGTACCTGTGCAGCCATTTGGCGCAAAAGCCGTGACAGTTTGCACCAGTGAGCTACCCATATTAGCTATAGTACTTCCACTTTCGGCAGCATATCCGTAGTGACCAAATACAGCAGGGTCTGAAGTGTCGATAATATTTTCCCCCCTTTTCGAGCTTGCATTATTGGCAGTGAGGTCCATCTTGCCAGGGTTGCATAGTAAGTTCGATGGAGGAGATGGGAATTTTGCCAGGTTGGAAAAGGCTATATCGCTTGCGCGTGCTCGTCTGGCGACGTCGACGCGCTGAGACTCAAGCAGAAGATATGATTGAAAAACGCCAAGGAGAAAGATTGCCAACACAATAATGGTTATGATCATCTCGATAACCGTGAAACCTTCTGTGTTGGGTGTGGCAGGGAAAAAATGTCGTTTGTTCATATGTGTTCCTAGAATGATAGCGGGTAGTTAAACCCCGTCTCCGATGTTACGGTGCTGCCTATGTCGCTCGAATTCGTCACGTCGACAGGTGCAGGTACGTTCGTAGCGGTCGTGTTTCCGGTACCGAGCTGACCGACGGTATTTTCTCCCCAGCAACCTGTGGCATTATCTGCCACTACGCAAGTTACGTTACCTGCGCTGTCGATGTCAGTAATCGTTTTTCCGCTGAGCCAACCAATTGTGGTCGAGTCTTTTACGAATACAGGCACTGGACTAGACGGTGTTGTGCAGAGTTGATTACAGCCAATTCCCTGATAGGAACTATGTTTGCTGTGGCCGTCGCAATATGTGACTCCTCCGGTGAGGGCGCAAAACAAATCATCGTGCGCATTTCCTGAGGCGAGTGTATACGGATTTCCAAGACTTGTTCCTCCATAAAGCGGGCCAGCAGGAGGATTCGAAGTATAAGTTGTCGTTGTATCTGTCGACAATACACGGCACCATTGGTTAGGGTGGCCATTTGATCGACAGTGAATTACCGTACATGTCCGTTTTGTGTTTATCGTTGCCGTTCCTCCGCCCCACCAAAAAGCACGACTTGCTGGGCTGGCATTAGTAGCACTGATTGCCGTGACGCTGTCTTTGAAAGTGGTTATGGATTGGTAGTATAAAGCACTCGAAACTGCCGCGGGGCGAACGCTCCACAATGCACCCGTCGTGCTAGTCGGCGTAGTGTTATTTGTGTTCGGGTAGCTGTTGCACGCTGTTGTACGTTGTCCACCCCCTATGGTTTGTTCAACTGTTGAATTGGTCGTGCCGCCTAGTGCGTGAGAATTGTTGCCTATCTGACCGACGGTGTTGTCGCCCCAGCAGTATGCTTTGTGATTGTCGCCGATGGCGCACATTGTATCGCTATCTCGTATCTGTGCTAACTTTTCTACTTTTCTACCCATAAGCGCGCTTGAAGAATCGTATGCGATGGATACAGGAACATTTTTGTCAAAGGTGAAGCCATTACCTAGCTGTCCGTGATTGCCTTGGCCCCAGCAAGAAACCAGCCCGTCGGTCGTCAGTGCACAGGTGAAATTATTGCCGGCAACTATATCAGTAACGGTTTTATTGTAGAGTGAGCTTCTTGGTATGCTGGGAGAGCTTTGGCCCGGGCCGTTATAGACTTGCCGCGGTATAGCCGTGGAGCCGGTATTTCCTATGCCTAGCTGTCCGTGACTATTGTCCCCCCAACAGTAGGCTTTTCGTGTGGCACCAGTTGCGTCGCTGGCGCTGTCTTTTGCAACGGCACAGACGTGAGTCGAACCTACGCTAACCTTTAGGACGACTTTCTGGGTACCATCTGAATTTACAAGATACCCAGAGAACGGCAAGAGATTGTAAGACGCCGAATTTTTATGTGCTGTATCGATTGCCTTCGGAAAAACACTCTTGTTACCGGGGACGGCGCCGTTTCCTTGGCCTAGCTGTTTATTACTATTGCTTCCCCAGCAGTAGACCCAACCTTCGGCGACGGCACAAGTTGTCGATCCATTAGTCGATACTTGAGTGACGTTTTTGCTTACTCGTCCTGTCGTGGTAGTTGAAGTCCTGATAATCGTTCTGATGGTTTTACTTACGGATTTAAATGAAATGCCGTTGGTGCTTATACTGACCGACCCGATTGACGTGATAACGGGTGTACTTGCATTGAGCATCTGAAGCCCCTTAACTTCATAGGTACTTGAAAACGTCGAATCGTCCGCAACGTTCGACAATTTTTTTACGGATTGGCCCGCGCAGTTTGTCTTTGGTGTGAGCGGCGAGGTGTTTGACCATGATTTTTGATTCGCTTTGATACAAGCCTTTGCAGCCGCAACGCCTGCTTGTGCCGCCTCGCGTGCCAGTACGTCAAAGTATTGGTTATTAAGTATCGTACTGCTGTTCGTAACAGTTTGTAGTGCAACGATACTGACGGTTGAAATAGCCATACCAAGTGTAATGACAATCGGTAGCAAAAAACCGGTACTAGAGTTGCCGTTCTTGTCAGTTGATTCGGTATGTCGCTTATAGTATGCAATTAACACCTTAAACATAACTAGTTTAAGTATAACTCATTACAAGTGTTTTGCATGCTATTAATTATGAAAATTGAAAAAAATGAAAAACCGGTTACTGAAGCGATGCGGCTGCTTTGCTTGGTAGCTGTGCTTTAAGACGCTGTATGTCGACATCTGTGATGATTGATTTAAGTGTTTCCCATGCGGTGATTACTTGTTTTGACGCCTCAATCTCTTCTATACCTTCTTTGTCCATGAATTCATGCACGAAATCCTGTTCTAGCTCCTCTGTTGTCGAAGTTTCGGCACTATAAACGGCCTCCTGAAGTTCGATGGGCAGCAGTCTGGCAAAATCTTCTCGTTCGTATTCACCTAGGCGTTCAGAGATACTTTCAACCATGAGATCGAGCACCTCTTCTGCTTCCGTGTACGTAAAACCAGCTTTACGTTGCATAAAATCAATTAATTCTTGGTAGCCCATAGGCACCTCCTTTTACAATTGCGTGTATTCTTATCGTAATCCGGTCGTGGTTTTGTAGCAGTCACATATTTAACATCTTGCGTGGCGATTAAGGCGCGTAACGTAATGTCGCGAATTGAATGCTTGTGACAGATGCCAGATTTGTTTTATCATAGAGATGTGATTATCGATGCGCTAACACGCGCCCTTACGACTTCTTTTGCTATGGGCTGGATGATATTGTGGCCACTCATACTTGGTTTTACTATATCTGGTGCTATTCAGGCGGTTGTTAGCAAGCGGCAGATGAGTCAGTTGTTGCCTGACGATAAGCCAAAAACGTTGGCGCTCGCAAGCTTGCTCGGTGCTGCGTCGTCGTCTTGTTCATACGCTGCGGTCGCTCTGGCCCGTTCACTTGTCAAAAAAGGCGCCAATTTTACGGCGGCCATGGCTTTTGAAATCGCAAGTACGAATTTGGTTATCGAACTGGGTATAATTTTGGCAGTTTTATTAGGCTGGCAGTTTACCGCGGCCGAGTTCGTAGGTGGACCAATCATGATTATTATATTGGCGCTGTTGTTCCGTCGTTTTCTGACACCTAAATTGCTTGATGCGGCGACCAGGCAAGCGCAAAAAGGTCTTGCCGGTAAGATGGAGGGGCATGCTGGCATGGGTGACATGTCCGTCACTGGTAGTAAGTCTGTGATGCAAAAACTCTTATCAAGCCAAGGTCGGACCGCGACCAGCCACTACTTTGTAATGGATTGGGCCAGTGTATGGACAGACATTGTGCTTGGGTTATTGATCGCAGGCACTGTAGCCGCATGGGTGCCGATGTCATTTTTCCAGAGCTTTTTCATTACATCAGATCCAGTTTTGTCGTTCATCTGGGGGCCACTAGTGGGTCCACTGATAGCGGTTGTTTCGTTTGTTTGTAGTGTAGGCAACGTGCCACTTGCAGCTGTTTTATGGAATGGCGGCATTAGTTTCGGTGGCTTGGTTAGTTTTATTTTTGCCGACTTGATTGTCTATCCAATTTTACGAATATACAAAAAGTATTACGGTATGAAAATGGCAGCTTTTCTATTTGCGACATTTTACCTAGCTATGGTTGCAGCGGGATATTTGGTTGAAATTATATTCTGGCTATTGAACTTAACTCCGACGGTACGCGCTGCTATCGTGCCTGAATCAGGAATTACATTTAATTATACGACCGTTCTTAATATCTTTTTCCTTGTTATTGGCGCTGCACTTGTATGGCGATTTCTACGTACGGGTGGTCCGGCTATGCTTAAAATGATGGACGGTAAAACTTCCATGCAGCACAAACACGACATGTGATTGCAAATGAACGTCAGTTAAGATTGAAATAAAATGAGTAGCATTAAGAGAGGAAGAAAGATTCGAGCAGCTAAGACTTGAGTTTTTCTCTGTTATTCAGTATAATTTGTGTCTGTAGCAGACATGGGCCAGTAGCTCAGTTGGTTAGAGCACCTGCCTCTTAAGCAGGGTGTCGTGGGTTCAAGCCCCACCTGGCCCTCCAAGAAAATAGACCCCGCTGGGGTCTATTTTCTTGGAGAACCGGCGGGACTCGAAATCACGACTTTTTGCGAAGCAAAAATAGTCGTGGGGTCGCGCAGTGAACGAAGAGAAAGAAAGCACGAAGTATTTTTTTGCTATCATATAGCTTATGGATCCGATACAAAACATACCACAACCAGACAAAGACGAAAGGCCGCAGGCCGACCTAAGCGAAGGATTTTGGCAAAAATATCGCCCAGTTATCATCACTGCCGCACTTGTACTCGTGGCTATGATAGGGGGCGCATTAACGCTGTTTGTTTTGGGAAGTCAGCCGAGTGCTCGGAAAAACTCGTACACTTCTACTCCGCGGACGTCTATCAGCCCGACCAACACGACAAGTCCGTCTGTAGCCCCACAACAAACTGTCGCGGCTAGTGATAGCTGGAAATCATCTGTTAATTCCAAGGCATTACCATTAGGAGACGGTAAAGTTTCGTCTGTGCCGAAAGCTGGTTATGTAGATTCATGTATGACCAACTTTCGTGGTGGCGGCGCTCGTCATGCTGGGAGTTGGATCAATGATGCTGCCGGTACATGGAACTCCGATTCGAAAGTTGCCGTACAGGGTAGTATAGATTGGCCTTCTGCCCAATACTCTGTGGTGACGTCTGGCGCGAGTCGAATTATTACGACAGATGACCTACCGCAAAATGATCCAACTGGAACATTTCCTATTTCGTATAGCGACCCAGCGTATCAGTACGATACCAACCCGAATCGAATCCAGGGGCAGACAGTAACGCTCACTTTGCCACTTGCTCCAACCGCCGCTACTACGCCGTATTGCGTTGACTTGGGCTACATCGGCGTGATGAACAACGGCGTCTTGCTTTTCAATGCGCTTGACGATGCCGGTCGTGATGCCGTTGCTCATGAAACTCAGGACAAATGCGATGGTCATCCGGACGGCAAAGAGCGGTATCACTATCATGACGTTGCGTCTTGTGTGCGAAATCGCGCGACGGGTAGTTCAACATTAGTAGGCTATGCACTAGACGGCTACGGTATATACGTAGAGCGTGACAGCGAGGGTAATCTTCCGACGAATGCTGATCTCGACGTGTGTCATGGGCGTACAAGCGAGGTACTTTGGAATGGCAAAAAGACGTCTATATATCACTACGACGCAACACTTGAGTATCCATATACTATTGGCTGCTTTCATGGCAAGCCAGTTTCAATCCATCGCCCTTAGGCGAATCAATGCAACATCAACATAGAACTGGCCATTATTGCACGGGTTGAGTATTTGGTGCCGGCGTGGTCAGAGGCTGTTGTGTGTGCGAGCCGGACATATTATTTATAGTTCTTCCTGACAAAAACTGATAATCGCTGTCGACTGGTTGCGCATTGAAATCGCATGCGTGGTTGTCTCGATACTGTTTACTGATTGTCATGTTGTCTAGATTGAAGCCCGCGGCTTTATACTCGGCAGCTACTTTAGGTGACAGGAAATTCGTAAATGGCATTAAATAATCGTATTTCGGCAGGGGCAGGAACGGCATTCCAAATAGTCCGCCGATATCCTGTACTAGCACGCCGCTGTCTAGGCGATGAAAAGCTATGTCAAAATCAGCAGCCCCACGCACATGAGCATAGGCGAGTAGCTGTCCGGCGTTTACCTTATTGCCAATTTTGGTGCCAGGTAGCGGATCCGTGTGAAAGAAGTTTAGAGCGTAGTCGGGCTGTTTAGCAGATTGTACATAAATCTGGTAAGAAGGCTGTCTGTCGGCGCCACCTTCTTGAAACATAAAAGCAATTTTTCCATCGAATGGTGCATAGATTTTGATTACATGCAGCTTATCTTTTAGGCTATCATCAGGAATTACATACATTTTCATCGATCGTCCGCTTTCGATAATGCCCTGATCGTTTTTACCAGAAAAATCATGTCCACTGCAACTACGAAATTTACTGAAACCAATGATTTGACTGAGATCGACGGGATTTGCGGTGATGATTTTGGGTGGTTTTGGAAGAGCGGGTGAGTTTACGTAATATAGTTTTACAAACGATTCTGCAATTACGATGAGCAATAAAATGATAAGTACGAGAAGTGATTTTAAAATAAATTTTCGTTTGCGATGTCGCTGTTCGATTCGTTTAGCCATGTTGCAAGTAGTATACTATTTATGCTTTGAGAAGTACTAGTATGGTGGCCTTCGCAGGTAAATTATATACGGTATGACTTCTCTATTTGCCCGCTCCGTCTTACTAGATAAAATCTCTCTTTTGTATTAATCTGGCTGTAGAGTATAAACATAAACGAAAAGGCGTGTCTCATAACTAAAAAATTTCTACATTATACGGGTCGATCAGGCTTTAGTATTTTAGAGCTCATTATTGTGGTGACAGTTATAGGCGTACTCGCCGGAATTTTTATAGTTTCATATAGCGGCATCCAAGAACGCGGGCGTGATACACAACGTGAATCAGACATGCTTGCCGTAAAGAGCCAACTTGAAGTGTATTTTAATGAAAACGGATCGTACCCTACTGCTCAAACAATGACAAGTTCTAACGGGTCTACGATAGCAGGCGGAAGTGGCATATTAAAGGGACTCAGTGCCGATGCGCTTGTAAACCCACTGGCATCAAGCGGGACGACAAATTCATTGATGGCAATATCAACGGGCAATCCTCCGAATGATGTCTATTGGTATCAGTCGTACGATAGCGACGGTTATACTATTTGCGGAACAGCACCGTGTGCAAAATTCAAACTTATGTATACAAAAGAAACTGACGGATCGACCGTTACGTTGTCGAGCATCAATTAATAGGAACGCTTGTACGAACTAACTGTCCATGAGAGAGTGCCGGGTTGGCTTGGGTCAATTTCGACACCCGAATGGATTTCGGCTGTACCGGTTAATTCCACAGTCTGCCCAATAAGAGCTCCGACATCGGCGGAGTTGTCGAGATTAACCTTTGTCCAGCGAGCGTAATATTGGGTTTTTAGCGAAGAAGTCGAACCATTTATCAATATAGTACGAAGCGACTTACTGTTGAAGAGGGCTGAGCCTGAAACATCACAACCACTGGCAGTCACCGAGCAGGGGTCGGTACTGTAATAGGTAATGACCCTGAAACCAGTTCCGCTTGCATTGGGCGTCAGCTGACCGCTATTGAGAATTTGAAAACCTGTGCTGCCATCGATGAGAATATGCGGAGGTGTTGTCAGGCCGGCCTGTACGCGTAAGTGTGTCGCTCCAGAGACCGTCAGGTTACCGGTAATCCATACATCTCCTGATACTGTGATAGAGCAACTGTTTTGAAGCGTTACATTGCCGATAATTTTTAAATCCGCAGGCCATGTTTTTGTAGTGGAGCCACTACAACTAGCCGTGGCGCCTGTTTGGATTTGCCCTGGATTATTGATTGTTTGAGTTCTTGTGGCGCGGTCATCGGTCGGCAGGCTAGACGCTGCGACGGTCCCGGGGACAAGACCTGGGTTGGCCATGCCGGTGCCGCTTACTTGGTTATTAGCCTTCACCTGACCATAAATGTGTGTGCCCCACGAAGGAATATTAATTGGGTTTTCATTTTCTCCTGAGTTGCATATGCGCGGGAAGTCACTTCCGCCACTGACGGGGCAGGCTAAATTTGAAACATACGTATCAACGGGATTGCTGGCAGAGCCTATTTGTGACGTACCTGTCATGGTGATGGGACCATTCGAAAACGCGACTCCGCCACTAACTTTTGATGATCCAGACATATTAAGGCCGCCAACGCCAATATATGCAGAAATTGTACCGTCGACTACCGAAGCGCCACTGCCTTTCATGCCGACTTGTACTTTGCTTGTTGATTTAGCGGTCGTACTTGTTGCCGGAACGTATGTTCGTCCGTATGCTGTGATTGTTTTTGTCTGGCCGTCAACAGGCGTGGTGACGTCGATTTCATACGTCGTACGGGTTGTCGTGTCGTTGCTTAGCTCAACTTCACCCACTGGGGCCGTCCAGTCACTATTTGCAATCAGTTGCGTTACTGCGTAGTCCGCGCCTGAGTCGGCGGCTAGTTGTGACTGCAGTTTGTATGTATTGTGTTGCGTTAGGTTATTGTTTTGAACGACAATCTGCATAGTTGCCACCATGAGAAGTATGATAAACACCGAAGCAATCATCAGTGATAAAACCAAAAAGCCCGATTCAGCAGAACGATAAGTAGAGCGTATGTGCCGGTTCACGTCAGGTGTTCCTCATCGATACACGAATGAAGTTAGAGATAACAGTGGGTTTGACGACGGAAGTGTCAGTCATGCTAAGTACGATTTTAACAGACCGAACTTTCGCAATGTCGGCGGTTTGGGTGCCGGTGTTGTCATAAAAAGTATATGACACGGAATTGAAGTTATCGGTCAGTTTAACGTCGGCAGGACAATCGGGCGTTGTCGCCGCAGAGGGGCAACTTTGAACTATTACATTGCCTGGCGCTGATGTGTTCTTTAAAGTTCGTCTGTAAAGCTGCTGGCCGCTACTGTAGTAGATAATCTCATTTCTATAAGGTTCCCCGCTATTTGGATCAATGATGAAGTCACCGCTGCTATCTTGAGCGGGGATTGATAGTATCAAAACGTTTTCGGAGCCACCGCTTGTCCAGCCACTGGGCTGACTGGAGTCGTTAATGAGGTTGATTGGATCAAGGCCGGACGCCATGCGGATATCTTCGGTGTATTTAGCAAGAGCTGCTTGAGAATCTAAGGACAAAGTAGCCTTGTGGTTATTTGAAGAAACATCGACGTAAAATCGTAATGAACTAAATACTACAGGCGCAACTAATATACCGATTAGTGTGATGGTAATGACTAATTCGACGACGGTGAAGCCTCGCTCTGAAAAAGGTGCTATCATTGCTGGCCAAGCCCATTTTTACTAATTAATGTAGTGTAATGAAATGTTTTTTGTTGCCCTTGCAGTGTATAGGCTATACTCACGACAACTTTTTTTATGTCGGTACTCTCTGGGGTTATCGTTATGTCTGCTGAGCTTGGGGTCGATAACGTACTGGGAAGTTCATTAGAAAAATCAGTAGTGCCGTCTGAAAGGCTGGCGAAACCTTTGCTGCGTAAACTTTCTATTTTTTCCTCAGCGATGTTGTTTATAAGGGTGTGGTCAATGCTGGTTTTATTGACAAATCCGGCCGTTGAAATCATGCCGACAATCGAAGGAATGATAATGGCAAATAGAGTAATCGCAATGACTATTTCTACAATCGTAAATCCTGTTTGTTGTTTTTTTGACATAGCACTATAGCAATAAGTTCTACTTATGCTTATATTGTACCATTTTTTATGAGGTAATTACTTGGAAGCTTTTATTTTTTTGCTCGCCATTTGGAATTGTCAAGCGCAAGCCATAGTAGCCACACGACAGGGACGAAAATAGCGAGTAGAACAAACCAGTCTTCCTTGCCAAGTTTTTTGCCTATGCGGTATGCGGCTATGTATATAAAGACAGTCGAAACGATGTTAATAAACGGTAGTAGCCCAAGAATTGCCCAGAGTCCCCGCTGGTCTCCGATGACTAGAAATTTCCATAGATTGTACATCGGCACCCACGCCGCCCATTGTGGTACTTTGGCTTTTTTGAAAATCTGACCAAGAAGGATTGAGGTTAGTATATAGCCCGCCGCGAAAATCATGAGCAGAAACAGAAACAGGACGCCCGTAAGTGCGACGGCTGCTGTCGTTTCGTATGACGTATGGATGTGATATTGATCTATGTTATGCATGAATTCTCTATATTTTCCTTAAATTGCTTCGCTTTATTGTAGCATGTGCTTTATGGTACGCTAGACGCATGGCAAGATCACTTAATGGACGCGAACTCGCAGAATACGTACAAGAGCGTCAGGCACGTCAAGTACGTGCGCTGCGTCAGGCGCATAATATATTTCCGAAACTAGCGATTGCTCAAACAATTGATGACCCGGTAATTGATTCTTATGTGCGTTTAAAACAGAATTATGGAACCGAGATTTTGATTGACGTAGAAGTCTACAAAGTTGACCAGTCGCAGCTTGCAGGAGTGATTGATCGATTAAACAATGATCCATCCGTTCACGGCATTATCATCCAGCTACCACTCGCCGATCCATCGGCAACCCAAGAAGCTGTCGATTCGATTGTGCCCGAAAAGGACGTCGACGGCCTGGGCTCCAATGCGACACTGGACCCAGCCACGCCGACAGCGATCACATGGCTGCTAGCTGGGTACAATGTTGATTTGGCGAATAAAAAAATCGCCATAGTCGGCAATGGTCGTCTAGTTGGAAAGCCACTTAACAAGATGTGGCAAACAAGCGGTTACGACGTAACGGTTTTTGACGAAAATAGTGAAAACATGAATGAGCAGTTACCAGAGTTCGACGTGATAGTTACGGCGACGGGAGTGCCTGGACTTATCAAATCTGGCGTCATCAAACACGGCGCTGTCGTAGTTGACGCTGGTACGGCGAGCGAACACGGCAAGATTGTCGGTGATGTTGCGGCTGACGTACGAGAACGCGACGACGTGTCGATTACACCCATAAAGGGCGGTGTCGGTCCGTTAACCGTCACGGCATTGTTCGACAATGTCATCCGAGCTGCACAGGCTACGGAAGATTCATAAAGTAAGCAACTTTTCGACTGCTATAGTTCGAGTGCTTCTTTGACGCGAGCAACGACCTGGCTAGGCGTTAGCTCGGCTTTCACGATATAGCTATGAATTCCTAGCTCTTTGAGTTCTTTTGGAGACTCCTCGATACCGAGGTTTGTCAAAATGATGACGGGGATTTTAGCGCCCCAAGGCTGCGCACGTATATGGGCGAGTGCTTCATTGCCGGTCATTTCTGGCATCTGCAAATCAAGCAATACCATATCTGGCATAAATGATTTCACTAAGTCGACTCCAGACCTGCCGTTGTCGGCAAGTGAGACGTCGAAGCCGTCAGCCTCGAACTTCATACGGTACATTTGGCTGATTACAGGGTCGTCTTCAATGATTGCAATTTTGGTCATGACCTAATTGTATCATCAATCTAACGTGTCGTCGCTAGTCTTATTGCTGAGGGTATCGGTCGAGTCTGTCGGTGTAATCCGTGTCGGCTACGATGCGCCCTTGATCCATCTCTATGATACGGGTTGCCAAAGAGTCTTCGTGTGTAACAGATATAACGGTCATACCGAAACGACGATTCAGTCGTTCAAGCATCTGGTTGGTTTCGTCTTTGAGTTTAGGGTTCAGGTTAGCAGTTGGCTCGTCGAGTACGACTGCATTTGGAATGCCGGTCAGAGCGCGAGCTATAGAAACGCGTTGTTTTTGCCCGCCAGATAGATCGCCAGTCTTTTTGTCTAGCATCATGTCGTCTAAACCGATTTGATAGTACACTTCATCAAGTGTTTCAAAATCAATCGGGATTTGTTTGAGTCGGGCAGGGATAAGGATGTTGTCTCGAGCTGTCATTTTGCCGTCGAGAAGCGGTTCTTGTGGCACGAATCCGATGTGCTGACGGAGGATATTATAGTCGTGGGGCAAAGAGACGCCGCCGTCACCGCCTAGTTGCGGAGACAAGCTATAACTGACGTCACCGGTGTATCGAACTGGATTTTTCTTTTCAGAGAAGTGAAGACCTACGAGTGCTGCAGCCCCTGCGATTTTGTCGCGAATCGATTTTTCTAGGCGTCGCGGTTCGCGCTTTTCTTGAAAACGTATGCCACAAAGTGCCGTAGCTAGTAGTGATTTACCTGCGCCT